>NZ_JBNFOL010000014.1:0-90308 GCF_057364765.1 Brevibacterium sp. LAARM3_SD1
GCCCAGCAACCTCGCGCGAGGTTGCTGGGCCGCCGTCAGGTAGTTCTGGGGGAAGGTCACAGCGCAACGGCGGGGGCGGGTCCGCTGAAGAGACTAGACTGGTGGCGAGTGAAAACGACGATGAAAGGCAGGGAATGACGGAGTCTTCCGCAATCACCCCCGAACAGGTGGAGCATTTGGCTTCACTGTCTCGGATCGCCATGAGCGAAGACGAGCTGAAATCGCTCGCGGGCGATCTGAGCACAATTCTGGGAAACGTCGCCAGGGTCAACGAAGTGGCCGGCGATGACGTGCCCGCAACCAGCCACCCCATCCCGCTGACGAACGTCATGCGCCCCGACGTGGTGGGCGAGACGCTGTCCAGCGAACAGGCACTGGCCTCGGCCCCGGCCGCCGAGGACGACAAGTTCCTCGTCCCGCAGATCCTCGGGGAGGAATGAGATGACCGAACTGACGAACAAGAGCGCCCTCGAACTCGCCGCAGGACTGAAGTCCGGCGAGTTCTCCTCCGTCGAAGTCACGCAGTCCCACCTCGACCGCATCTCCGCCACCGAGGATGACTTCAACTCCTTCATCACCGTCACCGACGAACTCGCCCTGGAGACCGCGAAGGCCGTCGACGCTAAGCGCTCCGCCGGTGAGGACGTCCACGCCCTGGCCGGCGTCCCAGTCGCGCTGAAGGACCTCGTCGTCACCGAAGGTGTGGCCACCACCGCGGGATCGAAGATGCTCGAGAACTGGGTTCCGCCCTACGAATCGACGGTGCACAACAAGATCAAGGCCGCCGGTCTGCCGGTGCTCGGCAAGACCAACCTCGACGAATTCGCCATGGGCTCGACGACCGAGCACTCGGCCTTCGGCAACACCCGCAACCCATGGAACCTCGAACACGTCCCCGGCGGTTCCTCCGGAGGCGCCGCCGCAGCCCTCGCCGGATTCCAGGCCCCGCTGTCCGTGGGCACCGACACCGGCGGATCCGTCCGCCAGCCCGCCGCGTTCACCGGAACCGTCGGCGTCAAGCCGACCTACGGTTCGATCTCGCGCTTCGGCATCATCGCGATGGCCTCGAGCCTCGACCAGGTCGGACCGATGGGCCGCAGCGTCGCCGACGCCGCAGCCCTGCACGAACTGCTGGCCGGACACGATCCGCTCGACTCCACGTCGCTGCCCGACGAGGTCGGCGGATTCCTGAATGCCGCCCAGACCAGCGAACTCAAGGGCAAGAAGCTCGGCGTCATCAAGCAGCTGGCCGGTGAAGGCTACCAGGACGGCGTCCGCACCGCGTTCACCGCGGCCCTGGAAACCGCTGCCGCTGCCGGAGCCGAGATCGTCGAAGTCGACTGCCCGTCGATCTCCTACGCCCTCGACGCCTACTACCTCATCATGCCCTCCGAGGTGTCTTCGAACCTCGCCCGCTACGACGGCATGCGCTACGGCTTGCGCGTGGAACCGGAATCCGGTCCCGTCACCGCCGAGACCGTCATGTCGGCCACTCGTGCCGCAGGCTTCGGCGATGAGGTCAAACGCCGCATCATCCTCGGCACCTACGCTCTGTCGGCCGGCTACTACGACGCCTACTACGGTTCGGCGCAGAAGATCCGCACCCTGGTCCAGAACGACTTCGCCAAGGCCTTCGCCGCCTGCGACGTCCTCGTGTCCCCGACGACTCCGACGACCGCACTGAAGTTCGGTGCGGAGAAGGCCGCCGACCCGATGGCCCTCTACCTCGGCGACGTGGCGACGATCCCGGCGAACCTCGCCGGAATCCCCGGACTGTCCCTGCCCGCGGGCCTGACCGATGGTCTGCCCGTCGGCTTCCAGATCCTGGCTCCGGCCCGTGAGGACATCAAACTCTACGAGGTGGCCGGACCCTTGGAAGGCGCACTCGAATCGCCGCCGGACGCGTGCTCGACACTCTCGCGGAAGGACTGAACGCCAAGTGAAATACGAAGACGCGATCAACAAATACGATCCGGTCATCGGCATCGAGGTCCACGTCGAACTCGGCACCGCGACCAAGATGTTCGACTCCGCCCCCAACACCTTCGGCGGGGGACCGAACACGAACGTGACCCCCACCTCGCTCGGTCTGCCCGGCTCTCTACCCGTGGTCAACGAGAAGGGCGTGGAATACGCGATCAAGATCGGTCTGGCCCTCGGCTGCGAGATCGCCGAAACCTGCCGGTTCGCCCGCAAGAACTACTTCTACCCGGACGTGCCCAAGGATTTCCAGACCAGCCAGTCCGATGAGCCGATCGCGGCCGAAGGACAGGTCGAGGTTGAGCTCGAAGACGGCACCATCGTGACCGTCCCCGTCGAGCGCGCCCACATGGAGGAAGACGCCGGCAAGAACACCCACGTGGGAGGTGCCACCGGCCGCATCCAGGGTGCCGACCATTCGCTCGTCGACTACAACCGAGCCGGGGTGCCGCTCGTGGAGATCGTCACCCACCCGATCACCGGGACAGGGGAACGGGCCGCCGAGGTGGCCGCCGCCTATGTGCGCACGCTGAGGGACATCTTCCGCGCCCTCGACGTCTCCGAGGCCCGCATGGAACAGGGCAACGTCCGCGCCGACGTCAACGTGTCCCTGCGGGAGAGCCCCGAGGCACCGCTGGGCACCCGCACGGAGACGAAGAACGTCAACTCCTTCCGCTCGATCGAACGCGCAGTGCGCTTCGAGATCGCCCGCCAGGCGACTCTCCTCGAAGCGGGGGAGAAGGTCGTCCAGGAGACACGCCACTTCCACGAGGAGACCGGAGAGACTTCCTCGGGGCGTCCGAAGTCCGACGCCGACGACTACCGCTACTTCCCCGAGCCGGACCTCGTCCCGCTGCAGCCGTCCCGCGAATGGGTCGATCAGCTGCGGGCGAGCCTGCCCGAGCTGCCGGCGCAGAAGCGTCGCCGCCTCCTCGGGGAATGGAAGTTCTCCGACCTGGAGATGCGCGACATCGTCAACGCCGGACTCCTCGAAGCCATCGAGGACACCGTCACCGCCGGTGCGAAGCCTGCCGCGGCACGCAAGTGGTGGACCGGTGAGGTCGCCCGCCTGGCCAACCAGGAGGACAAGCACCCCACCGAGATCGTCACACCTGCCCAGGTGGCAGGACTCGTCGAGCTCATCAACGAGGGCAAGCTCAACGACAAGCTGGCCAAGGATGTGCTCACCGGAGTCTCAGCCGGCGAAGGCGAGCCCGCCGAGGTGATGAAGGCCCGCGACCTCGAAATCGTCGAGGACACCGGTGCACTCGAAGCCGCCGTCGAGGAGGCCATCGCGGCCAACCCCGACGTGGTCGAGAAGATCAAGGGCGGAAAGATGCAGGCCATCGGCGCGCTCATGGGTCCGATTATGAAGGCCACCCGCGGACAGGCCGATGCCGGAAAGGCCAAGGACCTCATCCTCGCGAAGATCAACGGCTGAGTACAGGTCCGCACTGATCCTGGTCGATGCCGGCGCCTGATGGTGCCGAGCAGGACTCAGGATTGATCCAGCCACACCCTCTAGACTGTGCGTCCAAGGGAACCGACCGGTTTCCCGAGCACAGCGGAGGGTGTGGCTGTTCGCATTCCCCGCAACCGATGGCCCGCAGGGACAGGGCCGAGTGCGTGACCCACACGCGTGGAGGTGAAGCGGTGTCTGAGTGGAAATCGCTGTGGAAGAGCGAATGCGGGAAGTCCGCACCGATCTATCGGGTGCTCGTGCCCGACAGCGTCAACGAGGCGGTGCTGCGTGCCTGGAGCGCCCGCGGATACCGCTACACGGCCGGGGCTCCGAGCGCGATCATGCTCACCGGTGGGATGAGCCGGAACTTCTTCCGCTCCAGCGTCCTGTTCAAGGGCGGCACTGCCGCCGGTACCGCCGTGACCGCGGGATTCGCGGCGCCCGGGGGACTGGCTCTGGTCTCGGGTTTCGCCGATGCCGCACTGACCTTCGGCGGAATGGGTGCGGCCACGGCATTGGGCACCGGAATCTTCGCCGCGGTCACGGGCCCCAAATACCTGCGTGATCCGAAGCGTCTGAGCCGCAAGAATCGGCGCAAGGTCTCAGGCGCCCAGTGGGTGACTCCGGCCAGTCTCGGCTATCTGCCAGGGCGCAAGGAAGGCCGGGACACCGACGAGCAGCGTCTGTTCCATCTCGCTGTCACAATCGCCCGCAAGATCGTGCGCACGCGTGCCTGGACACATCCGATACTCAAAGACCACGTCTCCCGCGTCGACCTCGACCATGCTGTGGCCTCCATCGGAGTGCGATTGCAGGAACTCGTCAGCCTGCGCGAGGAGATCGAAGGCATCCGCGATGCGGGAACCGCGAAGTCGGTGGAGACCTATCTGTCGAAGCTTGCCGTCGCCTTCTCGTCGATGGCGCGCCGCGTGGAGTCGATGCACGAATACTATGAGCGCCTCCTCGAACTCGACCAGCAGCTGATGCTGCTGCACAACTCCGAACGCTCTCGCGAGCTCGGCGATCGAGTGCTCGATGTGCTGTCTCGCACCGCGGCCGATGATTCCGCCGATTGGCAGTTCAGGGAGCTGCGCATCGATGCGGATTCGCAGTCGTCGATCATCTCCGGGCTCGTCGCCGAACTCGACCAGACTGCCGATGACTTCGACGACTTCGACTCCCGCCTGGCCGCGGCTCAGAAGTCCGTGGACGAGCTCGAGGCTTAGGCTCTGATCGGGGCGAACTCAGTGACCGAAGGGGTCGGGGTCGACTCCCGGCATCCATGACAGGCCCGGCTGATCAAAGCCGTGAGCCTGCTGGGCCTTCTTCCACTTCTTCGACCACCGCTTGTCGAGACGGTCGACGTAGAGGGTTCCCTGCAGGTGGTCGTATTCGTGCTGCATGATGCGGGCGAACCACCCGTCAGCGCTCAGGGTCACCGGTTCGCCTTTCTCATCGAAGCCGTTGACGGTGACTCGGTCGGCACGTTTGAGGGGGAAATCGAGACTCGGAACCGACAGGCATCCCTCGGTCTCATCGTCAGGATCGGGACGGGTGTCGGGAACCTTCGAGGCGATGAGCACGGGATTGACGAAGGTGCCGCGACGACGCACCCCATAGTCATCGTCGGCGTTGAACACGAAGATGGACTTGCCGACGCCGATCTGCGGTGCGGCCAGTCCGACACCGTTGCTGGCGTCGAGCGTCTCGTGCATGTCTGCGACGAGTTCGGCAAGGTCCTCGTCGAACTCGGTGATCTTCTCGGCACGACGATGCAGAACGGGCTCGCCGTAGACGACGATGGGATGAATAGCCATGAGGACAATCGTATCGGTCACCTGAGACCGTCTCAGACTCCGCCCGATCGCAGCGCTCGGGCGCGATCTCGGGGGGAGGGCCGCCTCGGTAATCGTGTCCACCGATTGCTCAGCGGTTGATCGCATACCGCGCTCAAGCGGGTGGATGGATATGCGGCTATCTCGGGTATGTGATAGGTGTTGTCATAAAGTTTCGCCCCCAGCGAACACAGATTGTTGAGCAACATATCTGGGAACACGTTCAGGGTCGGCGTGGTTATGATGAGGGCAAGCCGTCTCGGACCACGAGATGCAAGCTGTCGCTCCACCCGTTCAGGTGCACGTCCGCCGAACGGCGAGTGGCCGCCGACGGCGGTGCACAAAGAATCGTGAAAGGACTTACTTTGACCATCTTCAACAATGTCTCCGAACTCGTCGGCCGCACGCCGCTGGTCCGCATCAACAAGGCCAGTGACCGGTCGGGCGCCGAGATCGTGGCGAAGCTCGAATCCTCGAACCCCGGCAACTCCGTCAAGGACCGCATCGGCGTGGCGATGATCGACGCAGCCGAGAAGTCCGGCGAACTTCAGCCCGGCGGCACGATCGTCGAAGCCACCTCCGGCAACACCGGCATCGCTCTGGCGATGGTCGGCACCTCCCGCGGCTACAAGGTCGTCCTCACGATGCCCGAATCGATGTCGAAGGAACGTCGCGCCCTGCTGCGCGCCTTCGGTGCCGAACTCGTCCTCACCGACAAGGCCGAAGGTATGAAGGGCGCAGTGGCCAAGGCCGAAGAGCTTGCTTCCGACGGCGCCGTCCTCGTGCGCCAGTTCGAGAACCAGGCCAATGCCGAGATCCACAAGGCCACCACTGGTCCAGAGATCCTCGCCGACACCGACGGCAAGGTCGACATCTTCGTCTCCGGCATCGGCACGGGCGGGACTATCACCGGCGCGGGAGCCGCGCTGCGTGAGGCCAACCCGGATGTGAAGATCGTCGCCGTCGAGCCCGCCGCTTCGCCGCTGCTGACCGAAGGCACGGCCGGACCGCACGCGATCCAGGGCCTCGGCGCGAACTTCGTGCCCAAGGTGCTCAATACTGATATCTACGACGAAGTCGTCGATATCGACAACGACGACGCCTTCGAGCGGGCTCGCGCCGTCGCTCTCGAAGAGGGCCTGCTCGTCGGCATCTCCTCCGGCGCCGCACTCTTCGCTGCCGAAAAGGTCGCGTCTCGACCGGAGAACGCCGGCAAGCGCGTCGTCGTCATCATCCCCAGCTACGGCGAGCGGTATCTGTCGACTCCGCTGTTTGCCGAGTACATGGACTGACTCCATGGCAGCGGCACGAGGGCGTCAGACTTCGGTTTGGCGCCCTCGCTGTCTGCAGAGTCCGATGTCGGACCGCTGCGGGAATTCTTCCGCCCGGATCCGACTTGCACGAGATGGACCGAGACGACTGAGCAAGGGAGTCAATGATGAAGGCACTGTGGGCAGCGGCCACGGCGGCTGTGGGGGCGGCCGCCTATGGACTGAGCCGACCCGGTGTGCGCGAGACGCTGAGAGAAGACCTCGAGACGGTGAAGCGACGCGATCCGGCGGCGCGCAACGATTTCGTCTCCCTGGTCTCCTACCCCGGGATGCATGCCATCTGGGCGCACCGCGGACTCCACCGGTTGTGGCAGCACGACGCCGGAAAGGTTCCGGCGCGATTGATGTCCCAGCTCGTGCGGACGCTGACCGGCGTGGAGATCCACCCGGGGGCTCGGATCGGGCGGCGCTTCTTCATCGACCATGCCAACGGAGTCGTCATCGGCGAGACGTCCGAAGTCGGCGACGATGTCATGCTCTATCACCAGGTCACCCTCGGCGGTACCTCGATGGCGCAGACGAAGCGTCACCCGACGATCGGCAATCACGTGCTCGTCGGGGCCGGGGCGAAGATCCTCGGCCCGGTCGTCGTCGGCGACAACTCCGCGGTCGGAGCCAACGCCGTCGTCGTCAAGGACGTGCCAGCCGACTCGAGCGCCGTGGGCATCCCCGCAACCGTGCGCTCGAAGAAGAAGGACGGCGCCGCCTCGGCGAAGGCAGGAGCTGAATCGTCGACGACGCACCCGGACTTCGTCCTCGAGGACCCCGCCCTCTGGATCTGATCCGGCTCCTGCTGCCGGACTGAAAGCGGCTCCTGCCTGCGGGCGGGAGCCGCTTTTCGTGCATTGTTGGGTCGATCCACGGTGAAAGTCGGGCGGGAATCACCGTGGATCGACCCAACAATCGGCTGCTTGCGGCGATAGTGTGCTCGGGCCGTCCAGACGCCCGCTCAGGGGCCGGGAATACTTTCGCGACCACGTCTGTTAAGATTTCAACTAACTACTTCAAAATTGAAGTTAATCCAATCAGCAGGGCGGCCTCGAAAACCGTGGGGCCCAGATGCAGGAGGCGTCATGGAATTCGGAATCTTCACCATCGGCGATGTCACCACCGACCCCACCGACGGCACCACCGTCAGCGAGAATCAGCGGATCAAGAACACCGTCGAGATCGCCAAGAAGGCAGAAGAAGTCGGCCTCGACGTCTTCGCCACCGGTCAGCACCACAACCCGCCCTTCGTGGCCCCGGCGAACCCGCCGATCCTGCTGGCCAATATCGCCGCACAGACCGAGAAGCTCGAACTCTCCACGGCGACGACGCTCATCACCACGACCGATCCCGTGCGCATCGCCGAGGACTACTCCTACGCCCAGCACCTCTCGGACGGCCGCATCAGCCTGATCATGGGCCGCGGAAACACCGGTCCTGTCTACCCGTGGTTCGGCAAGGACATCCGCGCCGGAATCCCGCTGGCGGTAGAGAACTACAACCTCCTCTACCGCCTGTGGCGTGAGAAGAATATCGACTGGGAAGGCAAGTTCCGCACTCCGCTGGGCGGCTTCACCGTCACCCCGTTCCCGCTGGACGATGTGCCGCCGTTCGTGTGGCACGGATCGATCCGCAGCCCCGAGATCGCCGAGCAGGCCGCCTACTACGGCGACGGATTCTTCCACAACAACATCTTCTGGCCGACCTCGCACACCGCGCGGATGGTTCAGCTCTACCGCCAGCGTTACGAATACTACGGCCACGGCAAGGCCAGCCAGGCGATTGTCGGCCTCGGCGGTCAGGTATTCATGCGCAAGAACTCCCAGGACGCCGTCCGCGAGTTCCGTCCCTACTTCGACAACGCCCCGGTCTACGGCCACGGACCCAGCCTCGAGGACTTCTCGACGCAGACTCCGCTGACCGTCGGGTCACCCCAGCAGGTCATCGAACGCACCCTGAGCTTCCGCGACTGGGCCGGAGACTACCAGCGCCAGCTCTTCCTCATCGACCATGCGGGACTGCCGCAGAAGACCGTGCTCGAACAGCTCGACCTGCTCGGCGAAGAGGTCATCCCCGTTCTCCGCGAGGAGTTCGCGAAGGGCCGGCCGGTCGATGTCCCCGATGCCCCGACCCACGAATCCCTCGTCATCCGGCACCGCGAAGGCCGCGACCCGATCCCCGGAGGCGGAGAGGGATCGCGTGCGTTCGAAGACCGGCAGGCACGCGCCGCCGAAGCGGCCCAGAATGCGACACAGGAAGGAGCGAATCGCTCATGAGCACGAACACGATGCACATCGTGGCCGTGACCACCTCGCTCAGCGAGGACTCGACCACACTCAAACTCACCGATCGAGTGCTCGCATCTGCCGCCTCGGCGGGGGAGTCGGTGAGCATCGACGTGACCACGGACGTCATCAACGTCCGCAACCTCGCCACCGCGATCACGGACATGACCCTGACCGGGTTCCGTTCCGAAGCCCTCGAGTCGGCCTTCGCGACCATCGCCGCAGCCGATGCGATCGTCACCGTCGCGCCGGTGTACAAGGCCGCCCCGGTCGGTCTGCACACCCTGTTCTGGCAGCTGATCGATGACAAAGCGCTGAGCCGCAAGCCCGTGCTCATCGGCTCCACCGGCGGCACGGCGCGCCATTCCCTGGCCGGGGACGCGGTGCTGCGGCCGATGCTGTCCTACCTCAAGGGCATCGTCGTGCCCACGACTGTCTTCGCCGCGACCGATGACTGGGGGACCGTCGAGGGCGGCCGGGCGCTGACCGCCCGGATCCGCCAGGCGGGGGAGGAGCTCGTCTCCCTGACCGCGACGATCATCGGGGCCGGAAACGACGACCTCGCCGAGGTGGCCGACCCCGATCCGCGCGGAGGTGCAGGGTCGGGTGCGACCACGGGCGCCGCCTCGGCGAATCGCGGAATCGTCGACGAATTCGACCCCGCGAACGTCACCCCTTTCGCGCAGCTGCTCGAGGGCTGAGATGACGGAGATCAGGTTCGGGCTCGGGAAGGAGGCGCTGGCGCAGAACGCGTGGCGAACCTATTTCGAGACCTCGCAGCGCCTCCGTCAGGCCCTCGAAGTCCAGCTCAAGGACGATGCGGGGCTCGACGTCAGCGACTACAACACGCTGCTCCTGCTGTGGGAAGCGCCGGAGCGGACGCTGACGATGAGCGCCCTGGCGAAGAAGCTCGTCTTCTCGCCATCGCGGCTGAACTATCGGATCAAGGTCCTCGTCGACGCGGGGCTCGTGACGAAGACTCAATGCCTCGAAGACGGGCGTGCCCATAATGTGGCACTCACCGAGGCGGGGGCGCGGGCATTCCTGTCCGCCGGGTCCCAGCACAAGAGCTATGTCGATGAGGTCTTCTTCGACCATGTCAGCGACGCCGAACTCGAGGTGATCGAGGCCGTCTTCACACGGATCGGGAACTCCCTGCCCGAGTGATGAAGCGGGCCCCGGCCGAGTGATGAAGCGGGTTCCTCCCGTGTGCTGAGGCCCGCCATCTCAGAGTGACGAAGTTCTCGGCACGGGGCGGGTCTGCGTGCCACAATGTGGGCATGTCCATCACCACAATCGCCTTCCCGAACTCCGAGCTCCGCAACCGTGTGATCGCTCAGATCCCCGCTCACCAGCGCGCCGATGTCGACCTCGTCGTCTTCTCCGATGCCGAACGTTCGGCCAAGCTCAGCCGCGACGATGTCGACGTCGTCGTCCTGCCCTACCTGGATTCCGGACCGACGATCGAGCTGCTCGACGAACTGCCCAACCTGCGCTTGGTGATCACGCAGACGACCGGATTCGACCCCGTCTCCCACCTGCCCGAACGCGGGATCCAGGTCGCGACCGCCTCGGGCGTGCACACCGGAGGAACCGCCGAGCTCGCTCTGGCACTGACCCTGGCCAGCCTGCGCGGAATCGACGACGCCGTGCGCTCGCAGGTCTCCCGGGTGTGGGAGCACCATCGCTACCGTTCGCTGCAGGACCGTCGCGTGATGATCATCGGCGTCGGTGAGATCGGCTCGGCCATCGCCGACCGCTTCGACCCCTTCGAAGTCCAGCTCATCCGAGTGGCCTCGACCGCGCGTGAGGACGAGCGCGGGAAGATCCACGGCGTCGACGAGCTGCCGAAGCTGCTGCCCCACACCGAGGTGGTTGTGCTCATCACCCCGCTCAACGAGGGCACCCACCACCTCGTCGACGAGAAGTTCCTCAGCCAGCTTCCCGATAATGCGCTCATCGTCAACGTCGCCCGCGGCAAGGTCGTCGACACGGATGCGCTCGTGGCCGAGCTCGCCACCGGCCGACTCCATGCCGCCCTCGACGTCACCGACCCGGAGCCGCTGCCGCGCAACCACGCACTGTGGGGCACCCCGAACACCCTCATTACGCCCCACGTCGGAGGCGACACCTCGGCGTTCGAGCCCCGAGTCGTGAAGATTCTCGCCGAGCAGGTCAGGCGGATCAACGACGGCGAGCAGCCGGTCAATCTCATTAATGTGTGAGTCGACGAACTACGTGTAGTTCCAACCCGGAGCCTCTCGGAAGAACACGCGGATCGCCACACTCTGGTCTAGAATATTTAAACATTGAATAGCTTTAATAGGCGCTAGCGAACAAACTAGCAGTATCGCTTCGAAGCATAACCAGTTTTGAGGAAGGGCGGAAGTTTTGACAGCAGAGTTTATGCGCGGTCGAACTCCGACAAAATTGACTTCTGACGAAGATTTGTATTGTGATGCTCTCTTCGAGGCCGATCGACTCGACGGGAGAAAGATAAAGGGCAAGACATTTCGCCATACTACCTTCGCAAATACTTCGTTCAAGGATGTAGTGTTCGAGAACTGTATCTTCGAAAATGTTGTGTTTCTTTCGGCCTATTTCCGGGGCGCGAAATTCCTGAGATGCGAAGTGAAAGCCTCTAGATTCATCAACTGTGATTTAATGAGGGTGAGTCTCGTTTCTAGCGATATAAGATTTTATAACTCATTCAGGGGATGCTTTGTTCCGTTTGAGAGATTGAAGGAATCTTTGCCGCGAGAAGGTAACCTCCTGCGCGACCTGGCAAGTAATTTGGCAGACGAAGCTACGCTCCAAGGAGCTACTAGAGACGCAAATAAATACCGAGAACAGGCTATTCATGGTGACAAAGAATTCTTGAAAGCGGTAGTTCTTCAGCAGCAACCCTTTTACAAGGAGAAGTATAATAGCGTTGATCGAGTAGAACATGCTCTTCGCTATTTTAGAATTAAGTTGTTCGAGGGCATATGGGGTCGTGCTCGGCGTCTGGAGGTCATCGTGAGGAACTGGTTCCTCGTGGCGGCGTTTTGGGCTATTATTGTTCTGATTACTGGCGTGTCAGTAATTCGTCCAGAAGTTGAATGGTATGAACTTGCGTTGATCGGATTCTTCTCAGTGTCGCCCATTGATGTGCAATTTGCCTATGTGGTAGATGGCACTGCTATGCAATTGTTTCTTCTGTTAGGGAGGATTCTGGGCTTTGTGTTTTTCCGCTATGTTCGTTGCGTTGCTCTTTGCTCGAATTTATGAGGGGCGTCGCTCGTGACCCTTAAAGTGCTATATGGGTCGAAGGCTCGAGGTGACTCGGATGAGCAAAGCGATACAGATGTTTTGCACGTGGATTGTCAGGGGCGTGCTGGAGCTTACAGCTGGTCGGAGATGAATCGGATGGCAAAATCTGGTTCACTTTTCTTATTGCATCTCAAGAATGAATCAAGAATAATCTCTGGATCTCGTTCAGAAAGAGCCGAATTTAAGCGACTTTTAGAATCGTTGCAGGAGTATGGGGGTGCAGCGAAAGACTTGGACTCATTTGAAATTGTTGTAGATGATGTCTTAGAAGCGCTTGGGATCGGTGATACGCCTCTGGTCTTTGAAGCCCAGGTGACAGCCAAGCTAGTTCGTCACCTGGCTATTTTAGGTTGTTATATGGCAGGCGAGCCAAATTTTTCGAGGTACGATTCGGTCGAATTGGCCGCCGACCTTTGGAATGTGAAAACTCCCGGTAGCTCGAGTAGTGGGTTTGTGTGGTTGTACTCCTCTATTTCTTCTGAAAGCTGGGAAGGTAACTCTGGTATGGTTAAGGAGTGGCTAGCCTTTGCTCAGAGCTTGATAGCTAAGTTGCGCGTGAAGGAGTCAGGGGGTCGTTTGATTGATGGATAAGTGTGAAGTGATCGAGCGGCGCCTGGGGCGGTTGCTTGAGTCGATTGAGGATCCGCGTTCCGCTTACGCGATTCGGAGCCGGTTGGATCGGCTAGTGCTAAGTTTGCAACAGCATCTTCCAGAGGTGGCTGACTCTAGTGAAGTCGCGCATCGTGTTGACCGGGTTGCGGACTCTTTTGCGGTCTTGCGTTTGAAAAGTGAACCGTTCGGGGAACCATGGAGAGTCCGTCTGAGCGAAGCACGGAATGATTTGCTGATTATTCAAAAACTGTTGCGCTGACAAATGCATCGAACGTGTAGTCGAAGTATTTCTACAGGTTGCATCGTTTGCGGGCGGCGTCGAGATGGTGCGATTCGCAGACTGCCCAGAACGTGGTCGCGGCAGAAGGTATCTTTCTGAGCAAGTTAGACGGATAAGCGATCGATTGCGATTGGTCGTTCTCGCAAATGCACGGTCTAAGCAGCTGTTGAGGTCTCGGGCAGTAAGGTCACGTGAATCTGACCTAAGGGGGCTCGGCCCCCTGCCTCGCTGTCGGACTCTCGCATGGTGCCCAGAAGAGGTTCCACCATCCGAGAGTCCGGCGTGCGGATGCTGAAATCGGGCGTAGCATGCCTGCATGAGCATCGATACAGACAACACCACTCCCGACATCAAACCCCGTTCTCGCGATGTCACGGACGGCCTCGAGGCCACCGCCGCGCGCGGAATGCTGCGCGCCGTCGGCATGGGCGACGACGACTGGGTGAAGCCGCAGGTCGCGATGCGACCTCGTGGAATGAGATCACCCCCTGCAACATGTCGCTGCAGCGTCTCGGTTCGGCCGCCAAGGAAGGCGTCCACGAGGCCGGTGGCTTCCCGCTGGAATTCGGCACCATCTCCGTCTCGGACGGAATCTCGATGGGTCACGAGGGCATGCACTACTCGCTGGTCTCCCGTGAGGTCATCACCGACTCCGTCGAGACCGTGATGAGCGCCGAGCGACTCGACGGCTCCGTGCTCATGGCCGGCTGCGACAAGTCGATCCCCGGAATGCTCATGGCCTCCGCCCGCCTCGGGCTCTCGAGCGTCTTCCTCTACAACGGTTCGATCATGCCGGGAACCGCGAAGATGGAGGACGGCTCGGAGAGGGAAGTCACCCTCATCGACGCCTTCGAAGCCGTCGGCGCCTGTCGTGCGGGCACCATGTCCCAGAAGGACGTCGACGCCATCGAGCGGGCCGTCTGCCCCGGTGAGGGTGCCTGCGGCGGAATGTACACCGCGAACACCATGGCTTCGGCCGCCGAGGCCATGGGCATGTCCCTGCCGGGTTCGGCCGCACCGCCGGCTATCCATCGCAACCGCACGATGTTCGCCCGCAAGTCCGGCGAGGCAGTTGTCAATATGCTGCGCCAGGGCATCACCACGAAGGACATCATCACCCGCGAATCGCTGCACAATGCGATCGCCGTGGTCATGGCCTTCGGCGGTTCGACGAACGCGGTCCTCCACCTGCTGGCCATCGCCCACGAGGCGGGAGTGGAACTCGCGCTCGATGACTTCAACCGCATCGGAGACAAGGTTCCGCACCTGGGCAACGTCAAGCCCTTCGGCCAGTACGTGATGAACGACGTCTTCAAGATCGGCGGCGTACCCGTGATCATGAAGGCCCTCCTCGACGCCGGTCTGCTCAACGGCGACTGCCTGACCGTGACCGGCAAGACTGTGGCCGAGAACCTCGAGTCGATCAACCCGCCGGACCCGGACGGGAAGATCCTGCGCGCGCTCAACAACCCGATCCACGCCACCGGCGGTCTCACCGTGCTGCAGGGATCGCTGGCTCCCGAAGGCGCGGTCGTGAAGTCCGCAGGCTTCGACGCCGATGTCTTCGAAGGCACCGCTCGCGTCTTCGACCAGGAGCAGCCGGCCATGGACGCCGTGCTCAACGGAGAACTGAAGAAGGGCGACGTCGTCGTCATCCGCTACGAAGGACCCAAGGGCGGACCCGGAATGCGCGAGATGCTCGCGATCACCGGCGCCATCAAGGGCGCGGGCATCGGCAAGGACGTCCTGCTGCTCACCGACGGTCGCTTCTCCGGCGGTTCGACCGGTCTGTGCATCGGCCACATTGCGCCTGAGGCGGTCGACGGCGGTCCGATCGCGCTCGTCGAGGACGGGGACAAGATCACCGTCGACATCGCGGCTCGCTCGATCGAACTCCACGTCGACGAGGAGGTGCTCGCGGAGCGTCGCAAGACCTGGACGATCCCGGACAACCATCGCCTCACCGGTGTGCTCGGCAAGTACGCGAAGCTCGTGCAGTCGGCGTCGAAGGGCGCGGTCTGCTTCTGATCCACCTCAAGGTCCGTTGCTGATTCCGCTCACCCTCGGGTGACACTCAGCGATACGGTCCGGTTCCACCATCGCCGAGGCGGTGCAGACTCAAGTCTGCACCGCCTCGGCGATCGGCTCTAGGATGTAGGTCACACGACTTCAGGAGAGGAACACAATGCGCATCGTCGTTCTCGATGACTATCAGCAGGTGGCAGGCAAGTTCGCGGACTGGAGCGGTCTCGACGCCGAGGTCGAGTTCATCGATCGTCCCATCGTCGACGACGATGACCTGGTGCAGGTCCTCTCCGGCGCCGAGGTGGTCGTGGCGATGCGGGAGCGAACCGCCTTCACCGCCGGTCGGCTGGAACGGCTGCCGGGCTTGCGTCTGCTCGTGACCACGGGACGGGTCAACGCCTCCATCGACGTGGAGGCGGCGCGTGCGAAGGGGATCGTGGTCTGCGGAACCGAGTCGACCACCTCGGCGACACCGGAACTGACCTGGGGACTCATCCTCTCCGTTCTGCGCAGCATCCCGGCCGAGGACGCCGCCCTCCGAGGCGGCGGTTGGCAGTCGACGGTCGGTGGAGACCTCGATGGGCACCGCCTCGGCGTGGTCGGTCTGGGACGTCTGGGAACGAAGGTCGCACGGGTCGGTGCGGCGTTCGGCATGGAGGTCGTGGCGTGGAGCCAGAACCTCGACGCCGAGCGCGCACAGGGCCTGGGCGTGCGCGCCGTGAGCAAGGACGAACTGTTCTCCACCGCCGACGTGGTGACGATCCACTACAAGCTGAGCGAACGCAGCCGAGGACTCGTCGGAGCTGCGGAACTCGAGGCGATGAAGCCAGGCAGCATCCTCGTCAACACCTCCGCGCGGGACTCGTCGACACCGATGCACTCATCACCGTGCTGGAAGCCGGCGGGATCCGCGGCGCGGGACTCGACGTCCACGACGAAGAACCGCTGCCGGTCGACCATCGACTGCGCAGCACACCGCGCACCGTGCTCACCCCGCACCTGGGCTACGTCACCGAAGACACCTATCGGATCTTCTTCACTCAGGCGGTCGAGGACATCGCGGCCTGGATTTCGGGAGAGCCGATCCGCGTGATCGGCTGAGCCGGAACGTATGAGCCACGGCTATGGTGAGGTGAGAAGGACGCCATCCCTCGTCGCCCCACCGCGAGAGCACGCAAAACGAAAGAAGAGGCACAATGGCCGATCAGCCCGAAGGTGAGAAGACAGTCCTCGACGCGAGTCTGGAGGTCTTTCGTGCCCACGGGATGACGACGATCTTCGGCAACCCGGGCTCGAACGAACTGCCGTTCCTCGCCGGGCTCGGTGACGACTTCCGCTTCATCCTCGGTCTGCACGAGCAGGTCGTCGTCGGCATGGCCGAAGGATACGCACGCGCCACCGGACGGCCCGCGCTGGTCAACCTGCATGCCGCCTCGGGGTCGGGAAATGGCATGGGCGCCCTGACGAACGCCCACTACGGCCACGTTCCGCTCGTCGTCCTCGCTGGTCAGCAGGTTCGCCGAACCGTCGGCCAGGAGACGATGCTGGCCAATGTCGACGCCTCGACTCTGCCCGCCCCGCTGGTGAAATACTCACACGAGCCGCTGTCGGCCACCGACGTGCCGCGCACCCTGTCGCAGGCCGCATTCGAGGCAGCCACCGAACCGAGCGGGCCCGTCTACGTGTCCGTCCCCCTCGACGACTGGGACGAGCCAGCACTTGCCGACGACGAGCTGCTGACGAAGCGTTCGGTGACGACGGCCGGGACCATGTCGGATTCGCTGCGGCGCGAGCTCGCCGACGTCCTCGACGGGGCGCAGAACCCCGCTCTCGTCCTCGGGCCACAGGTCGATGCCGCCGCCGTCGACGATCCGACGGTCTATGAGGACGCGGTGGTGCTGGCCGAGCGCCTCGGTGCTTCCGTCTATGTCGCGCCCTCGCCGACGCGGTGCCCGTTCCCCACAACCCATCCGAACTTCGAAGGCGTCCTGGTTCCGGGCATCAAGTCGGTGCGCGACCGACTGTCCGGCCATGACGTCGTCCTCGTCATGGGCGCCGCCACCTTCAGATACCACCGCTGGGAACCGGCGAACTACCTGGAGCCGGGCACCGAGGTCATCCAGATCACCCAGGATCCACGGGAGGCGACGCGGGCACCGTTCGGCCGCGCCGTCGTCGCCGATGTCGCCGCTGCGCTCGCCGACCTCGCGGAGGCGACGACCGATCGAGGAACTCGCCGAGGCGACCGCGGGTCCCGAACCGTCACCGCTCCTGCCCGATCGGAGCAGGGGATGGCCGGCACCGAGGTGCTCGATGTCCTCAACGAGCACGTCGACGACAGTGTCGTCTACGTCAATGAGACGACCACCCTCGACCTCGACTACCTCGAGCGGATCGTCATCGACCGGCCCGGAATGTATCACTTCCCGGCCTCGGGAGG
The DNA here is from genome assembly GCF_057364765.1 of Brevibacterium sp. LAARM3_SD1. Classification (NCBI taxonomy): domain Bacteria; kingdom Bacillati; phylum Actinomycetota; class Actinomycetes; order Micrococcales; family Brevibacteriaceae; genus Brevibacterium; species Brevibacterium sp. LAARM3_SD1. The sequence continues at coordinate 17,551 of NZ_JBNFOL010000014.1, forward strand.
ACTGGGCTTCGGGTTGCCGGTCGCCGTCGGCATGGCCCTCGGCGACCCGGAGAAGACCGTTGTCGCCACCGTGGGCGACGGTTCTGCGAACTACGGGCTCACGGCTCTGTACACGGCCGCTCAGCTGGGTACGAAGACGATCTTCGTCATCGTCAACAACTCCGGATACGGTGCGCTCTCCGGATTCGCAGAGCGCATGGGAGTCCCGGACACCCCGGGCCTGACCCTGGGCACGATCGACTTCGTCTCCCTGGCACAGGGATACGGTGTTCCGGCCAGCCGGACGACGACTCGCGAGGAGTTCGACGCCGCCTACCGGGAAGCGCTGCAGGCCGACGGACCGGTGCTCATCGACGCCGTCGTCCTCGGCGCCTGAGGACAACCGGCGGAATGAACGCCTGACCGAGAACGACGAAGCCGCCGGAGAGTCGGAACTCTTCGGCGGCTTCTTCGTTCTCAGCGGTCCAGACTAGGGGAGGGCCGCCTCGGCGAGGTATTGCTGACGGGGTCAGTTAACCTCGGCGGGATCGGCGGAGACGCGACCGCCGTTTTCGAGCGCATCGATGGCTGCCACCTCGGCGTCCGTGAGTTCGAAGTCGAAGACGGAGAAGTTCTGCTCCATGCGGTCGCGGTTGTTCGACTTCGGGAAGACGATGTGCCCCTTCTGCAGGTGCCAGCGGATGATGGTCTGGGCCCAGGACTTCTCGTGGTCGGCGGCGATCTCACCGATGACGGTGCTCGCGTAGTCGACCTTGCCCTGTCCCAGCGGTCCCCAGGCTTCGATCTTGATGTCGTTCTCGGCCAGCAGCGGACGGGTCTCGACCTGCTGGAACTGAGGGTGGACCTCGATCTGGTCGACGGCGGGGATGATGCCGGTGTCGAGGATCTCGGGCAGGAACCGGTGGTCGAAGTTCGACACGCCGATCGAGGTGGTCAGGCCCTGATCGCGGTAGGAGGGGAAGGCCTCCCACGTCTCGACGGAATTCTTGTTCTGCGGGGTCGGCCAATGAATGAGGTAGAGATCGACGTGGTCGAGGCCGAGCTTCTCCAGGGATTCGCCGAGGGCGCGTTTGGACTCCTCTGCGCCGTGGCGGTCGTTCCACAGCTTGGTCGTCACGAAGAGTTCGTCACGGGCGATCCCGGACTTCGCGATGGCCCGGCCCACACCTTCCTCGTTGCCGTAGACGGCGGCGGTGTCGATGTGGCGGTAGCCGACTTCGAGGGCGTCGGTGACGATGCGTTCCGTCTCGTCGGGGTCGACCTTGAAGACGCCGAAGCCCAGCTGAGGGATCGTCTTGCCGTCGTTGAGAGTGAGTGTGGGAACCGTCATGGTGCCGCCTTTCGTCACGTATGCACTGGTCAGGACGGAGCCGAGGCTGATCGGGTCCGCCGGTTCGGCACCCGGTGAGAGCGCCGAACCGAGCCAATAACGTCACTGAGGCCCGGAACATTCCTTCAGCTTCTGCCTTCGTCCTGTGCGCGTTTCTTGCCCGTGGATTCCTCGGCGGCGATCTGGGCCTCGTCGAAGACCGACGGAGCACCCGTGCCGGTGTCGGTTTCGTCTTCGCGACCCGGGGTATGCAGGTTGAACTTGATGATCGCCCAGCGGAACAGGAAGTAGTAGATGACGGCGTAGGCCAGGCCGATGACGAGCAGGAGCAGGACGGGCCCGATGCCGCCGGAGAGTTCGGACGCTCGACCGAGGTTGAGCAGATAGTCCAGCGCACCGGCCGAGAAGCCGAATCCGGATTTGATTCCGAGTGCATTCACCACCACAAACGACGTGCCGGTGAGCACGGCGTGGACCGCGTAGAGCGGGAATGCGACATAGGCGAAGGCGTATTCGAGCGGCTCGGTGATACCGGTGACGAAAGAGGTCAGCGCCACCGAGAGCATGATGCCGCCGACGACCTTGCGGCGGTTCGGATGGGCGGTGTGATAGATGGCCAGGGCCGCGGCCGGAAGGGCGAACATCATGATCGGGAAGAACCCGGTCATGAACGATCCCGTCCAGTCCGCCGTGCCGTCCGCGCCGGAGAAGAAGCAGGTGATGTCGCCGTGCGCGGTGTCTCCCGATGCGGTCGTGCACGAACCCAGCTGGAACCACGGCAGATTGTTCAGCAGGTGGTGCAGCCCGAAGGGGATGAGGAGGCGGTTGATCGTGCCGAAGACGAACCCGGTGCCCGGATTGGCTCCGTGCTCCATGAGGAAGCCGCCCACGCCCTTGTTGATGAGAGCGTCGAAGACGGGGTAGATCAGGGCCATGACCACGGCAATGACCATCGACGCGACCGCGGTGACGATCGGAACGAAACGACGACCGCCGAAGAAACCGAGGTAGGTCGGCAGTTTGATCCGGTGATAGCGCTGATAGAGCAGGGCGGTGATGATGCCGACGACGATTCCGCCGAGCACTCCGAAGTTGATGACGTTCTCACCCTCGCCGTTGTCCGAGCCGAAGCTCGGAGACATGGCCGTGAAGACTCCGGTGAGGACCATATACCCGACGACCGCGGCCAGCGCGGTGGAGCCGTCGGCCTTCTTCGCGAATCCGATGGCCACACCGACGGCGAAGATCAACGGCAGGTTGTCGAACAGAGCAGAACCAGCGGCCGCGAAGACCGTCGCCACCGGCAGCAACCAACTTGCGAACTGGCCGAGTCCGTCTGCACCGAGCATGTCCGGCTGACCGAAGCGCATCAGCAGGGCCGCGGCAGGCAGGACAGCGATCGGAAGCATGAGAGAGCGGCCGATGCGTTGGAGTTGGGCGAATCCCGGTATCGCCTTCTTGCGTTTCTTCGGTGCCTCAGCGGATGGGATGGCCATCGGATTCCTCCTCGGAAGTGGGGCAGTCGGTCACGAGTCGCCGTAGACTTGTGACGCAGATCGCAGAACGTGAAATCGACGCCGGCGCATCAGCGCCGGAGATGAAGGTGACTGACATGGACAAAGCAGCGCAGATCCTCGCCGGCCTGGGCGGTGCCGACAACATCGACGACATCGAAGCGTGCATCACCCGGCTGCGGGTCGAGGTCGACGATGACTCGCTCGTCAATGAGCAGGCGCTCACCGCAGCCGGTGCCTTCGGTGTGGTGGTCCAGGGCAGCGCGGTCCAGGTCGTCGTCGGTCCGGAGGCCGACAACCTCGTCGATGACATCGAAGACCTCATGGGCTGAGTCACGTCTTCGTCTCCTCTGCTCGCCGGTGAGCAACTTCTGGTCGACAGTGAGCCTTGTCTGTACTCTGAGGTCAGTCTAGGCGAAATATTTCTGATTTTGGAGAAAGGCGGCCTGCTGACTATGGCAGTCACAATCGCTGCACCCATCACCGGCACGGTGGTACCCCTGACGGACGTTCCCGACCCGGTATTCGCAAAGGCGCTCGTCGGTCCCGGAGCTGCCATCGACCCCGGTGAGGGTGCGACGCTGACGGTCACGGCGCCCGTCTCTGGAAAGCTGACGAGCCTCAAACCTCATGCATTCGTCATCTCCCACCGGCCCGATCAGGGGGTGCTCGTCCACCTGGGCATCGACACAGTCCATCTGGGAGGCGCAGGTTTCACCCTCCGCGCCGAGGCCGGGCAGCAGGTCGAGGCCGGTGACGAGATCATCGTCTGGGACCTGGCTGCCGCACGGCAGGCAGAGAAGTCCGTGGTCGTACCGGTCGTCGTCCTCGAAGCCGACGTCGAGGACCTGAGCGTCGCCGAGGCGGGGCCGATCGATGCGGGCGACAGCCTCATCCGTATCGGCTGAGGCGATGTAGGCCCGGCGGAGGCCGGCTGAGGATCCTCCGCTAAGTTGGTGAGCATGTTGGAAAGAGGAGCTCGCCGCCGTCGAGTTGCGGCCCTGATTGTTGCTGTCGTCGGAGCCGTTGGACTCTCGGCATGTCAGGGCCCTGATCTCAGTGATCGTGCAGATGACATCGGCGCGGTCCTGTCCGGGAAACCGGGTGTGGCGGACGTTGAGACCCAGTACCAGAACGGTTTCGACTCCGGCCGAAGTATCACTTACATCGTCAAGATGGCGCCCGGTGCATCAACCGCCCAATCCGTCGATGTGGCCGCCGCACTCGACCACGAGACGGGCGACGAGTTCGATCGCTACGATCAGGAACTCAGGTTGCTCTTGTCAGGTCGAGCAGTCGAGATCAGAGACGCTACGAGCAGCGACATCATGGCGGACAGGGCATCGTACCTTCTCGCGCTCGCATCAGAAATGTCTGTCAACCGATTGGAATGGCGTCAAGCTTCGGAACAGACGACCTTCGAAGATGTCCTGGAGCTGACGGATCCGCAGAACGACATCTTTGGGACGATCAACGCAGTGAGGGCAGAGCTCGGTACCGAACAGTTCGACCTGAGGGTCAGAGACTCCGCCCAGACTGAATGGGCCGTGGCTTTCCCCTACGCGGAGCAGGCGCAGGCTCGCCTGGAGACCGCAATCGAACCGATTCTCCCCATGACAGTGCAGGTCGTGATCGATGACAACCAGGTGTCGGGGCTCTTCGTGGTCGTCCCTGATGGACCGGACGTGGTCAGCCGGCTGCGAGGCATCATCGAACGGGTTGATTCCTCAGGCGCTCAGCCCTGGTACTTCGATTGGGCTCTGGGCTCAGATCCGACCGGCACCATTGACTATTCGACCAAGGGCTCAGCCAACGTAGGCGGATGCGAGTATGACGAGGATCCGGACCGCCAGATCACATCGGCAACTCAGACGACTCAGGATCAGCTGCGCACCATCTACGACACCTGCCGCTGAGTGCGCGGCAGACCGATTGTCGGCGCCGAGCGATGCGGGCGACATCCTCACTCGACGTAGAGGGCGTGTACCTCTCCGGTGTGTTCGCGTCCGCCCAGTTCAGTCAGTTCGAGGACCACTGCCGAACCGATGACCTCGGCACCGAGATCGCGTACGAGGGACTGGGCCGCTGTGAGCGTCCCGCCGGTGGCGAGGATGTCATCGATGAGGAGGACGCGCTCGCCCTCCTTCAGGACATCGGGGCCTTCGATGGTGGCGGTGCCGTATTCGAGTGTGTAGGACGCGGAAGCAGCTGGTCGGGGGAGCTTGCCGGCCTTGCGGATCGGCAGAATTCCGACCCCCGTCAATGCTGAAATGGCACCCGCGAAGAGGAATCCGCGGGCTTCGAGCCCGCCGACGATATCGAACTGTCCGGCGAAGGGTTCGATGAGCGCCTCGGTGACGGCCCGCATGGCCGGGCCATCGGCCAGCAGCGGGGAGATGTCGCGGAACATCACTCCCGGCTCTGGATAGTCGGGAATCGAGGTGATGAGGCTCTGGGCGCGGGCGAGATCAGATTGAGTCACGGGACAACGATACTCGGTGACGGCATTGCGCCCTCCGCATGGATCGGCACAATGGAAGGTACCGGTGGCCGTTTCTGATCGGAGGAGCCATGACAACTCATGCGAATCACGACCGAATCGCCGAGGCGCTCGCCCGGGTTCCACGCGAACCGTTCCTGCCGATGGCGGAACGACGGCACGCCTCCGACAATGTGCCCCTGCCGATCGGGCAGGGGCAGACGAATTCGCAGCCGAGCACCGTCGCCGACATGCTCCGGCTCCTCGACCCTCAGCCGGGTGACGTCGTCCTCGACCTCGGTTCGGGGTCCGGGTGGACGTCGATGCTGCTCGCCGTCCTCGTCGGTCCGACCGGGCGAGTGGTCGGCGTCGAACGGCATGCGCAGCTCGTCGAATCCTCGCGGGAAGCAATCGAGGCCGTCACCGCCGAGTTCGCAGACCGCGAGACCCTCGCCGAGGTGGCTATCCACGAAGCCGCCCCAGGTGCCCTCGGACTCCCGGCTGAGGCCCCGTTCGACCGGATCCTCGTCTCCGCCGGTGCCGACTCACTGCCCGACGAGATCGTCGATCAGCTGGCCGTCGGCGCCACGATGGTCGTTCCCGTCGCGGGGGAGATGCTCCGAGTCGTCCGTGGCGGGCGCGACACAGACGAACTGACGATCACTCGGCACGGCTGGTACCGGTTCGTGCCGCTGATCAGCGAGTGACCCTCACACGAGGGAGTCGCGCCAGGCCTGGTGCAGCTGCGCGAACTTGCCGGTGCCGGAGATGAGTTCGTCCGGTGTTCCGTCCTCGATGATCGGCCGGATTCCATGACGAGCACGCGGTCGGCGATCTCGACGGTGGACAAGCGGTGGGCGATGATGATCGCAGTCCGGCCCTTGAGCACCGTGGCCAGAGCGTTCTGCACCAGGCGTTCGGACGGGATGTCGAGGTGAGCGGTCGCCTCGTCGAGGACGACGACATCCGGATCGGCGAGGAACACTCGGGCGAATGACACGAGCTGACGCTGTCCCGAACTCAGCCGACCGCCGCGCTTCTTGACATCCGTGGCATAGCCCTCGGGCAGCCGTCTGATGTACGCATCCAAGCCGACGGCGGTCGCTGCGGCAACAACATCCTCGTCGCTGGCGTTCGGGTTGCCGATGCGGATGTTGTCGGCGATGGTGCCGGCGAAGAGGAACGACTCCTGAGTGACCATGACGACCGATGATCGCAGCTGCGCATCATCGAGGTCACGCAGATCCACCTCGTCGAGGGTGATCCGACCAACGCTTGGATCGTAGAAGCGGGTGACGAGCTTGACCAGCGTTGACTTGCCCGCGCCGGTGGCCCCGACGAGTGCGACGATCTGCCCCGCAGGGATGTGGAGGCTGAAGCGGGGGAGGACATCGGGGCCGTCTGCGTACGCGAAGCGGACCTGATCGAGATCGAGCGCGCGGCCATTGGCAGGTTTCGTCGCTGCGGAGTCGGCATCATCCGCAGACGGGGCCGCACCGCTCGCGTGCGCAGGCAGCGCACGTGGCTGGGTCGGCTCGACCACCTCGGGGTCGGTGTCGAGGACCGCCGCGATCTTCTCCAACGCCGCCGAGGCGGACTGATAGAGATTGAACGCCTGCACGAGTTCGTCGAGTGGGCCGTAGAAACGGCGCAGGTAGAGGATGAACGCGGCGAGCACGCCGACCTGCGTCCACCCCTCGATGACGAGCCACGCACCGATGACGATGATGACCGTCTGCGTGACGTTGCCGATCATCCGCGTCCACCCGGCGAACCACGCCACCCCGCGCAGGGCATCGGTGTTCGCATCACGATAGCGAGCATCCTGATCGCTCAGGGTCCCGCGCCGCTCGGGCTGACGGCGATACGCCTGCACGGCGCGGATGCCGCCCATCGTCTCGACGAAGTGGACGATGACCTTCGCAATCGACGCCCGCGTCCGCCGGTAGGCGCTGCGCTGAGTCGAATGCGCGGACTTCGTGATGAAGAACAGCGGCACGAACCCGGCGAAGACGACGATCGCCAGCGGTATATCGAGGACCACCAGGGTGACGGCGATGAAGAGCATCTGCAGCACCGCCAGCGCCGTATCGAAGAGCGAATACGACAGGAACTGCTGCACCGACTCCATGTCCGAGGTCTGCCGGGACACGAGCCGACCCGAGGTCGACTTCTCGTGATAGCCCAGGTCAAGACGCTGCACATGAGTGAAGACCCGCTCTCGCAGGGTGAAGAGGATCTTCTGCGCCGTGATCCCGACCAGCCGGGTCGACGTGAACGCCAGAATCGCCCCGGCGACCGCCGAGACGATGAAGAGCGTGACCGCCCGAATCAGCGGATCCATATCGCCGTCGATCGCCGCCGGAACGCCGTTATCGAGGGCGTCGGCGATGAAGACCGGCCCGATGACCATGAATACGGCTGTGAGCACGACGATGACGGCGAGGAACACAACCATTGCCAGATGCGGTCTGACCAGCGACATCAGCAGGGCGCGCGCCTTCTTCGCAATGTCCGGCGGCAGCTGCTCGATTTCGTCGTCGCTGTCGAGACGGGGCATGCTCATGAGGGTCCTCCTTCCGTCGCCGAGGCGGCCGTCCCCGGATGCGTGTGCGCATCGGACTTCGCGCTCGCCCCCATGAGCTCGCGGTAGAGCTTCGAGGATTCGAGCAGCTGTTCGTGCGTGCCCAGTGCCGCAACCCGTCCTTCATCGAGCACAGCCACGACATCGGCCAGCGCCGCCGTAGAGGGGCGGTGGGCGATAATGAGCGTCGTCGAATCCGGCAGGATCTCCCGCAGAGCCCGCTGCACCCGATCCTCGGTGTCGACATCGACGGCCGAGAGCGGATCGTCGAGGACGAGGACCCGCGGGCGACCGATGACCGCTCGGGCCAAAGCGAGGCGCTGACGCTGACCGCCGGACAGAGACAGTCCCTGCTCGCCGACCTGCGTGTCCAACCCATCGGGCAGTCGGGAGACGAAGTCCTTCGCCGCCGCGATCTCGAGGGCCTCCCAGATCTCATCCTCGCTCGCGCCGGGCGCACCCATCTCGACATTCTCGGCGACCGAAGTCGAAAACAGAATCGGATCCTCGAAGGACACGGAGACGAGGTGGCGCAGCTCGTTGACCGGCATATCCCGGATATCGACGTCGTCGATGCTCACCGTCCCGGCGGAGACGTCTTGCAGCCGGGGCACCAACGACGCCAGCGTCGTCTTCCCCGAGCCGGTCGCCCCGACGAGAGCGAGGGTCTGACCGGGCGCGATGGTGAGATCGAGGCCCTGCAGGGTCAGCCGTTCGGTATCGGCGAAATGGAAGTCGACATCGTCGAAGCGCAGCTTCCCGCTGTACCGCCCGACCTCGGGAGCATCGTCGACACCGCCGTCGGTATCGGTGATGTCGTGGCGGATGTCGATGACCTCCCAGTACCTGCCGGCGGCGGTCAGCGCCATGAGCGCATCGGCGAGCAGGAAGCCGAGCATCTCGATGGGCATACGCAGCACCATCGAGATCGTCACGGCCGCCACGACCGTGCCGATCGTCGTCCAGCCTTCGATGACTCCCCAGGTGCCCACGGCGACGATCGCCGCCTGCGCCAGAGTCGGCAGCAGCAGAAGCACGCTCCACAGCCACGAGTCGAGCTTCGCCTTGCGGACCTCCAGGGACTTCAGCCGGGTCGAGATCTCGGAGAAGCGCTCGGCGGCCCAGGGGGAGCGGCCGAAGGACTTGAGGATGCGGATGCCCTGAATGGATTCCTCGACGTCCGTGGTCAGTTCGCCCATCGTGTCCTGCGACCGGCGGGAGGTCTCGCGGTAGTGCTTCTCGAAGACGGCGACCGCGATGATCGCCGGCACCGCCATGATGATCATGATCAGACCGAACACCGGCTGCATGATCACGAGCATCACCGTGCCGACGGCGAGCACGATCGGTGTGGAGAGGAGGAACGGCAGACCGAACGCGAAGAAGCGACGCAGCTGGGACAGATCATTCACCGCGCGCGAGAGCAGCTGGCCGGACTCCCAGGAATCATGGATCGCCACCGAGGTGTACTGCAGACGATCGAACAGACGCGAACGCCACGTCACCTCCCAATGCGAGACGACGGGAGCGACGACCATGCGCCTCGCCCACATTCCGACCGCCTCGGCGATGCCGATGAACAGCACCCCGAGAACCGGCAGCCACAAGGCCGACAGATCGCGGTGGGCGATGGGCCCGTCGACGATGTATCCGGTGATCACGGGATGATGAGCTGGATTCCGTTGGCCAGGAGAGTGAGGACGAGTACGAGGGCGTACACGCCGATGCGTGAGCGGAGATCAGGCCAGAAACGGAGGAGGGGGCGCACGATACTCCAGCCTAGTCGGACACTGTGACCTATTCCACGAATCCGGCAAACGGGCTTCCCGTTTCTCTGTGCGCTGAATCGGACTGTCTTTCTGCGCTGAATGACACTGCTGAATAGCGCTGACGGGCCGTGGACGGTGGGCAGATGTGATCGCGGCGCCGCCTCGGCGAGTCTCGCATGGCAACTATCCGAAGTCTCGAATTCTGGGACGAACGTTTGCGAGGTTTGACACCCTCAAGCGCTGCGGTGAACTATTGAGGCATGACTCACCTTCTTGTCGTCGTTATTAGCCAGAGCGCGGATCTTCCGTAGCCTGTCGAGACGACACGTTCCGCGCGCCCCTACCGAATCCGGAGGGGCTTTTTTAATGCGGAGATGAGAAGGAAACCTAGGAAGGATAGGAATCGATGGCAGCCAAGCCCTCGACCGCGAAGGACACGGGCACTCAACCCGCGTCCGCACCGGTCACAGCCACACCGTCCAGTATTCGCCGCAATACCGGCCCCGAGGTCCTCACCGGCGCGCAGGCGATCGTCCGCAGCCTCGAGAAGCTCGAGGTCGACACGGTATTCGGGCTTCCCGGCGGCACCATCCTTCCCACCTATGACCCGCTCTTCGAGACCGAGAAGATCCGCCATATCCTCGTCCGCCATGAGCAGGGCGCCGGCCACGCGGCCGAAGGCTATGCGGCCGCATCCGGCAAGCTCGGCGTGTGCATCGCCACCTCGGGTCCGGGTGCGACCAACCTCATCACGGCGCTGGCCGACGCGAACATGGACTCCGTGCCGATGCTCGCGATCACCGGCCAGCAGGCCTCGACGCTGCTCGGCACCGACGCATTCCAGGAAGCCGATATCGTCGGCATGACGATGCCGGTGACCAAGCACAGCTTCCTCGTCACCCGCGCCGAGGATATCCCCGGAGTCCTCGTCAACGCCCACCACATCGCAACCACCGGTCGTCCCGGCCCCGTGCTCGTCGACATCACCAAGGACGCCCAGACCGGCACGGCTCCGTTCGTCTGGCCGGAGGAGCCGGCGCTGCCCGGCTACCGCCCGATCCTCAAGCCGCACGCCAAGCAGATCCGCGAGGCCGCGCGTCTGATGTCGGAGGCTCAGCGCCCCGTGTTCTACATCGGCGGCGGAGTCATCCGCTCGGAGGCCGAGAAGGAGCTGCTGCGCCTGGCCGAGGCCACGAACATCCCCGTGGTCACCACGCTCATGGCCCGCGGAGCTTTCCCCGACTCCCACCACCTGCACCTGGGCATGCCCGGAATGCACGGCAGCGTGCCTGCCGTCACCGCCTTCCAGAAGGCCGACCTGCTGATCGCCATCGGCGCCCGCTTCGACGACCGAGTGACCGGCAAGCTCGATTCCTTCGCCCCGAACGCGCAGGTCATCCACGCCGATATCGATCCGGCCGAGATCGGCAAGAACCGCGAGGTCGATGTCGCGATCGTCGGCGATGCCCGCGAAGTGCTCGCCGAGATGCTCGCGGAGATGCGCAGCAAGTTCCCCAAGGCCCTGGAGCGTCAGCGCGAACCGTGGTGGCGCTTCCTCAATCGTCTCAAGCAGACCTATCCGCTCGGCTATGAGACGCACGGCGAACTGTGCGATCCGCAGTACGTCATCTCCCGGATCTCCGCTCTCACCGGCCCCGAGGCGGTCTATGCCGCAGGAGTGGGACAGCACCAGATGTGGGCGGCTCAGTTCATCGAGTTCGAGCGTCCCAAATCCTGGCTGAACTCCGGCGGACTCGGCACCATGGGCTACTCCGTGCCCGCAGCGATGGGTGCGAAGGTCGGTCAGCCCGACCGTGTCGTGTGGGCGATCGACGGTGACGGCTGCTTCCAGATGACCAATCAGGAACTGGCCACCTGCGCGCTCAACAACATCCCGATCAAGGTCGCGATCATCAACAACTCGTCCCTGGGCATGGTCCGCCAGTGGCAGACCCTGTTCTACGACGGCCGCTACTCGAACACCGACCTCAACACCGGTCACGAGACGATCCGCATCCCCGACTTCGTCAAACTGGCCGAAGCCTACGGCTGCGAAGCGCTGCGCGTGGACCGCAACGAGGATGTCGACGCCGCGATCGAGAAGGCGCTGTCGATCAATGACCGACCGGTCGTCCTCGACTTCACAGTCCCGCCGGATGCGATGGTGTGGCCGATGGTCGCGGCAGGTGTGTCGAACGATGAGATCGAGTACGCCCGCGGCATCCGCCCCGAATTCGACGGGGAGGGCGAAGAGGAAGCCGAGGCGCCATCGCCGAGGCTGGAGCGAACGAAGACGGCACGGTGCGTTCCGTGGCTCAGATCGAAGGAGGCCTGGAATGAACAACAGCCGGCACACACTCTCTGTCCTGGTCGAGAACAAGCCCGGTGTGCTCACCCGGTTCACCGGGCTCATCGCCCGTCGCGGCTTCAACATCCACAGCCTCGCCGTCGGTGTGACCGAGCACGAAGAGCTCTCGCGGATCACGGTGGTCGTCGACGTCAACGATGTTCCCCTGGAGCAGGTGACGAAGCAGCTGAACAAGCTCGTCAACGTCATCAAGATCGTCGAGCTCGAACCCGAGACCTCGGTGCGTCGTGCGCACATCATCTACAAGGTCAAGGCGAATACGGCGACACGTCCGCAGGTCGCCTCGGCGGTGGAGATGTTCCGCGCGAAGATCGTCGACGTCGGACCGGACTCCGTGAGCATCGAGGCCACCGGTGAACTCGGCAAGGTCGAAGCGCTGCGCGAGGTCCTCGAGCCCTTCGGCATCAAGGAGATCGTGCAGTCGGGAACCGTGGCCATCGGCCGTGGTGCGAAGTCGATCACCGACCGCGCCCTCCGGAGCTGATTTCGCGTTCCAACCTGTGGAACCCCCGTCATCTCAATAAGTGAACAGCAGTACCGAACTGTGAAACAATGGGGACATCACCCCGTAAGCATAAGGAGCTAGAACTATGGCAGCAGAACGCTATTACGACGACAATGCAGACCTGTCGATCATCCAGGGCAAGAAGGTCGCCGTCATCGGCTACGGCAGCCAGGGCCACGCCCACTCGCTGAGCCTGCGCGACTCCGGCGCAGAAGTCCGCATCGGTCTCAAGGAAGGTTCGCCCAGCCGGGACAAGGCCACGGCCGAAGGCCTCGAGGTCGGCACCCCCGCCGAGGTGGCCGCATGGGCCGATGTCATCACCATCGCCGCACCCGACCAGGTTCAGGCCGAGATCTTCAACAACGAGATCAAGGATCAGCTGGCTCCCGGCAAGACCCTCGTGTTCATCCACGGCTTCAACATCCGCTACGACTACATCAAGGCACCCGAGGGCGTCGACGTCATCATGGTCGCCCCGAAGGGACCCGGCCACGTGGTCCGTCGTGAGTTCGTCGACGGCCGCGGTGTGCCCGTGCTCGTCGCCGTCGAGGTCGACGCCTCCGGCAAGGCCTGGGACACCGTCCTGTCCTACGCCAAGGGCATCGGCGGCCTGCGCGCCGGCGGCATCAAGACCACCTTCACCGAGGAGACTGAGACCGACCTGTTCGGTGAGCAGACCGTGCTCTGCGGCGGCGTCTCGCACCTCGTCCAGTACGGCTTCGAGACCCTGACCGAGGCCGGCTACCAGCCCGAGATCGCCTACTTCGAGGTCCTCCACGAGCTCAAGCTCATCGTCGACCTCATGGTCGAAGGCGGCATCGCCAAGCAGCGTTGGTCCTGCTCCGACACTGCTGAGTACGGCGACTACGTCTCCGGCCCGCGCGTCATCACCCCCGAGGTGAAGGAGAACATGAAGGGCGTCCTCGACGACATCCAGAACGGAAAGTTCGCCGAGCGCTTCATGAACGACCAGAAGAACGGCGCACCGGAGTTCAAGGAGCTGCGCGCCAAGGAAGAGCAGCACCCGATCGAGTCCACCGGCCGCGAACTGCGCAAGATGTTCGCATGGCTCAAGGACTCGGACGACGACTACACCGAGGGCACTGCCGCTCGCTGAGTCTGATCGCTCGACACTGAGCAGAACTGAGCAGAGGAGCCCCGGACACCGTGTGGTGTCCGGGGCTCCTGCGCATTCACCCGGGAGAATCTTCCGATGGCGGCACCGAACTGGACTACTGTGGATGTGTGACGAATTACAGATTCGAAGACTTCGAGCCCACCATCGACGAAGCCACCGGCGAGCCGGATGAGCGCACCAAGGCGTACTTCGCCTCGACGAGCGTCGGCTTCCACGACCCCCGCTCCACGGATAAGGCCCTGGTCGGACGAGTGAAGCGGGCGATCGCCGATGGGCGCAAGCTCACGGCCGTCTACGCCGACCAGGAGTTCGGACACGGACTGGACTCGTCCATCCCGGTCGCGACCTTCGCGTGGTTTGAAAAGCTCGTCAACGTCGGCGGCGGCCGACTGGTGCCCGGCCACCTCATCACCTGGATCACGGTGCGCCCGACGCATCGCCGGCGCGGACTCCTCCGATCGCTCATGACCACCGACCTCGCCGAGGCGAAGGCCGCCGGCTACCCGTTCGCCGCACTGACCGCGACCGAAGGCGGAATCTACTCGCGCTTCGGCTTCGGCGTGGCCACCTGGCTGCGTTCGATCGAGGTCGACACCTCACCCGGGTTCAAGATGGTCCGCGAACCCGATCGCCGGGTCGAGATGTGCCTGCCCAGCGAGCTGCGCGAACTCGCTCCGAGGATCTACGACCGATTCATGCGCACCTCGCCCGGAGCGATGGAGCGCCAGCAGACCTACATCGAACGTGCCACCGGGGCGCTGAACACCGAGACCGGCGAAGAAGATCGCGGCGTCCGCGCGGCCCTGCACTTCGACGAACATGGCGAGCCCGACGGCTATGTGTCCTACAAATTCGCCGGCTGGTCGAAGACCCCGCCGACCGTCGACATCATCGACTTCGTGGCCGCCACCGATGCGGCCTACGCTTCCCTGTGGTCGTTCCTCGCCGCCATCGACCTGTCGACCCGCGTGACCTTCGGCGAGTCCGCCGAGTACTCCCCGCTGCCGTGGCTGCTCACCGATTCCCGGCGCGTGAAGACTGTCGCGAGCGAGGACAACATCTGGATCCGCATCCTCGACGTCAAGGCCGCGCTCGAAGCCCGGCCCTGGTACGTGCCCGGAACGCTGACGATCGACATCGACGATTCCCTCGACCTCGCCGGTGGACGCTTCACGATCACCTCGGATGGTGAGAGCGCCGAGGTGACCCCCGCCTCCGATTCGACGCCGGCAGATCTGGGGCTCGGCATCGCCGAGCTCGGTTCCCTGTTCCTCGGCGGTGCCGATCCCGTCATCCTCGCCCGGCTGGACGCATCGATGAGCACACACCGGGGTCCGCTGTGCTCGCCAGTGCGATGTTCAGTCTCGGCCGAGCGCCGTATTCGCCGAACGGTTTCTGATCCGGCTGGCAGTTCTGTTGAGCGATTGTTCCCAGAATCTGAGACCTTGTGAAGGAATCCTGAAAGTCTCATAAGGTGGACGCGTCCGGACGCAACAGGAGGAAATCAGTGCCCAAGCCCGTCGTGCTCATCGCCGAAGAACTGTCACCGGCCACCATCGAAGCTCTCGGAGGAGACTTCGAGATCCGTCACACCGAGGGCGCTGACCGATCCCAGCTCCTGCCCGCCATCGCCGACGCCGATGCGATCCTCGTCCGGTCGGCCACGCAGGTCGATGCCGAAGCCATCAACGCTGCGAAGAACCTCAAGGTCATCGCCCGCGCCGGAGTCGGACTCGACAATGTCGATGTCCCCGCAGCCACCTCGGCGGGTGTCATGGTCGTCAACGCACCCACGTCGAACATCATCTCGGCAGCCGAGCTGACGATGGCTCACATCCTCGGTTCGGCTCGCTACTTCGGTGCCGGAAACACTTCGCTGAAGGCAGGGGAGTGGAACCGGAAGAAGTACACCGGCGTCGAACTCTACGAGAAGACCCTGGGCATCGTCGGCCTCGGCCGCATCGGCGGACTCGTCGCCGAGCGCGCGAAGGCCTTCGGCATGCGCCTCGTCGGCTACGATCCCTACATCACTCAGGCCCGTGCGGCTCAGATGGGCGTCGAGGTCCTCGACCTGCCTGGTCTGCTCGCCGTGTCCGACTTCGTCACCGTGCACATGCCCAAGACGCCGGAGACCGTCGGCATGATCAGCACCGAGGAGCTCAAGGCGGCTAAGCCCGGCGCCCGGTTCATCAACGTCGCCCGCGGCGGCATCATCGACGAGGCGGCCCTGGCCGAGGCCGTGGCCAGCGGTGAGGTCGGCGGAGCCGGAATCGACGTTTGGAACGTCGAACCGCCGGAGCACTCGGCGCTCATGGACCTCGACGCCGTCAACGTCACCCCGCACCTGGGCGCCTCGACCCATGAGGCCCAGGAGAAGGCCGGCGTCGCCGTGGCGAAGTCCGTGCGCAAGGCCCTGGCCGGCGAGCTCGTCCCCGACGCGGTCAACGTCGCAGGAGGTGCCATCCACGAGGATGTGCGTCCCGGCATCCCCTTGGCCGAACGTCTGGGCCGGGTCGTCAATGCGCTGGCCGACTCCTCGGTCACGCACTTCAAGGTCGAGGTCAACGGCGAGATCGCCGACAAGGACGTCTCCGTCCTCAAGCTCTCCGCACTCAAGGGCCTGTTCAAGGACGTCGTGTCCGACCAGGTCTCCTATGTCAATGCTCCGCTGCTGGCCGAAGAGCGCGGAATCGGCGTCGAACTCGTCACCGATCCGTACTGCGAATCGTTCCGCAACATCACCCGTCTGACCGCGACGACGAGCAGCGGGCAGCGCATCTCCGTGTCCGGCACCGTGACCGGACCGAAGCTCGTGCAGAAGCTCACCGAAGTCGACGGCTACTCGCTCGAGATCGAGCTGACCGACAACCTGCTCATCTTCCGCTACGAGGACCGTCCGGGAATCATCGGTCAGCTGGGTCTGGCGCTGGGTGCCAACAACGTCAATATCGCGGGCATGCAGGTCTCGCCCGCATCGACGAGCAACGAGGCGCTGTCCGTCCTAGCCGTGGATTCTGTCGTCTCCGACGAGGTCGTCAAGGCCGTGGCCGGTGCCGTGAACGCCTCGGCCTTCACCGGCGTCTCGCTGCAGGAGGACTGAAGCCGCAGCAACAGGACCCGTTCATCCCGCAAGCCACAGAGCGAAGCGGGGTGAACGGGTCCTCTGTGCTGTCAGGGTCCAGAACTCGTCGGCGAGAACGGCGACGGCGATGCCGATGAAGGCTCCGGCGATCGTATCGGTGAGCCAGTGGACCTGGAGTGCGGTACGCGACCACATCATGGCGAGGATCCAGACCGCGGCGAGGATGAACGACCAATGGAAGCCCATCCTCGGTGGCTGAGTTTCTGCTGCCTGAGCTGCTGATTCGCGCTGATGTCGGCGGCAGGCGATGATCGCCAGACTCATGGCCAGTGCGGCCGCGCCCATCGAATGTCCCGAGGGATAGGAGAAGCCCAAGGACTCGTAGAGCTGATCACCCGGCCGCAGGCGGGTGACGATGGCCTTGAGGATCTCCGAAGCCGCGACGCCGGCGAGCATCGTAGTGACGAGGAAGATCGCCGAGCGCAATCGTCTGCGCAGCACGAAGATGCCGGTGAGCAGCGCGGTGCAGATGACCACGCCGGTGCCGCCGCCGACCTCGGCGAGGACGACGGAGATCCAGTACGGCACCGAGCCCCGATCGAGGCCGACGAGTTCCAGCCAGGACTGATCGATCGGGGTCGGGCCGATGCACTCGAGGTGAAGCCACAGTCCGAAGGCGATGACGAACAGGGCGGCGGGCAGCGTCGCCCAGAGCAGCCAGGACGGCTGCCGGTTCAAGCGTTCCAGAGACCGTAGGTGTCCGCCAAGGAAGCAATCTTCTTCGCACGGGCCAGGCGCGGCAGGTAGGAGCCGTCGGTGATCTCGGACCCGCCTTCGGCGGCTTCGAGCATCTGGCGGGCCCAGTCGCGTTCGTCCTCGCTCGGGCTCATCGCCTCGTTGAGGGTGTTGACCTGGTCGACGGTGAGGACGAGCTTTCCGGTCATGCCCATCATGTGGGTGACCTCGGCGTCGGCCCAGACCCTCTCATCATCGGCATCGGCGGGGGACGGTCCGTCGATGGGGCCGGGCAGGCCGCCCATGCGGGAGGCGATCGTCAGGCGCGAACGGGCATAGGCCAGGGCCATCGGATCGCCGGAGAAGCCGGTGTCCTTGCGGAAGTCATTGGTTCCGAAGGCCAGACGGAAGGTGCCGGGCGCCTCGGCGATGCGGGTGGCGTTCTCCACTCCGCGCGCCGATTCGAGGAGGGCGAGCACGGGAAGTCCGGCCTTCGCACGCATCGCGGTGTAGGACACCTGTTCGGGGCGTTCGGTCTCAGGGAGCATGACTCCGCGCAGGCCAGGCAGCATGGCGACGGCGGCGAGGTCGTCGTCCCAGAATTCGGATTCCATCTTGTTGATGCGCACCCAGGCCGACATTCCGTTCTCGAGTGCGCGCACGACATTGTCACGAGCCTCGAGCTTCTTGTCGTCGGCGACGGAGGCTTCAAGATCGAAGATGACGGAGTCCGCTTCCGAAGTCTGCGCAGGAGTGAAGATCTCCTCCTTCGCAGCATTGACGAGCAGCCAGGACCGGGAGAGTTTGGCGGGCAGGGCTGCGGCACGGGCGTTGCGGATGGTCTCGGTCAATGATCGACTTTCTCTCGGGGCTGTTTCTGTGTGGCCCCCACGGGGTTTGGGGTGCACTATCCATCTTCGTCCCTGCGGCGTCGGATGTGTAGCTGAAAGCAGGGTTTGGGACGTGAAATTGTTCATGCCCGCACACGTATCGCGGAGTGGTGCGCCCAGGGCTGTCGGCCGTATTCGGAGGTGGCTGGCCGCTTTCGGGCACGATGCTCACTGCGGGTCGCGGTTCCTCGCCTGCGCATCGCCGCGGACGACAGTTCACATTGTAAGACGCCGCAGTTGTATCGTGAGATGGAGTCCTATTCTGTGAGCATGAAGTTCTCAATCGCAGTCATGCCCGGAGATGGAATCGGCAACGAGGTCGTCCCCGAAGGCCTCAAAGTCCTCAAGCGCGCCATCGAGGTGTCCGGCGAGCCCGTCGAGCTCGAGCTCACCGACTACACCGTCGGCGCGCAGCGCTACCACGAGACCGGTGAGACGCTCACCGACGAAGAGCTCGAATCGCTGCGTGGACATGATG
This sequence comes from Brevibacterium sp. LAARM3_SD1, assembly GCF_057364765.1. Taxonomy (NCBI): domain Bacteria; kingdom Bacillati; phylum Actinomycetota; class Actinomycetes; order Micrococcales; family Brevibacteriaceae; genus Brevibacterium; species Brevibacterium sp. LAARM3_SD1. The sequence continues at coordinate 36,423 of NZ_JBNFOL010000014.1, forward strand.
CCATCTTCTTCGGCGCCTGCGGGGATCCGTCCGTGCCCTCCGGCGTGCTCGAGCGCGGAGTCATCCTCAAGATGCGCTTCGGGCTGGGCCATGCAGTGAACCTGCGCCCCTCGAAGCTGTTCGCCGGAGTCACCAGCCCGCTGGCCGATCCCGGCAAGATCGACTTCGTCGTCGTCCGTGAGGGCACCGAAGGTTCGTACACCGGATCGGGTGGATCCGTGCGCACGGACACCCCGCAGGAAGTTGCGACCGAGGTCTCGGTCAACACCTGGTACGGAGTCGAGCGCGCGGTCCGCGACGCCTTCGCCCGCGCCCAGGCCCGGAACAAGAAGCTCACCTACGTGCACAAGCACAATGTCATGGTCCATGCTGGTCACCTGTGGCGTCGCGTGGTCGAGAAGGTCGGCCAGGAGTACCCCGAGGTGGCCGTCAACTACGAGCACACCGATGCGTGCACGATCTACATGGTCACGAACCCCGAGCGCTACGACGTCATCGTCACCGACAACCTCTTCGGTGACATCCTCACCGACCTCGCTGCTGCGGTGACCGGCGGAATCGGTCTGGCCGCCTCGGGGAACCTCAATGTCGAAGGAACCGCGCCGAGCCTGTTCGAGCCGATCCACGGGTCCGCTCCGGACATCGCCGGCCAGCAGATCGCCGACCCGACCGCCTCGATCCTCTCGGGAGCCCTCATGGCCTCCCATCTGGGACTCGAGACCGTGGCGAAGGCGATCGAGACGGCCGTTGAGGCCGACCTTGCCGGGCGCGACGGAACGAAGCGGTCCACCACCGAGGTGGGCGACGCGATCGCGGCACGTCTCGGCTGACGTGATCGACCGCCTCGGCGAGGGGGCGGGCAGGTGACGACGGGGTCACCTCTGCGAGGTTGAACCCAAACGAGCGACACCTGTTCTCAGGATCGACGACATCACCCCGGTGCAACGAGCACCGGGGTGATGGACTACCCTGAAAGTGTCACTCATCACAAATGAGAAGAGAGTTTTCATGACAGATTTCACCGTTCTTAAGAACCTCCAGCCGCAACCCGAGCTGGTGCGCGAGAACATCAAGAAGGACCCCGGTTTCGGCCAGTACTTCACCGACCATATGGCGCACATCCGATACACGGTCGATGACGGTTGGCAGGGGCACGAGGTCCGGCCGTATGGGCCGCTGCTGCTCGATCCGGCGGCAGCAGTTCTCCACTATGCCCAGGAGATCTTCGAAGGGCTCAAGGCCTACCGTCACGCCGACGGTTCGGTGTGGACTTTCCGACCCGAGCGCAACGCCGCGCGCATCAACAAGTCCGCCGAACGCCTCGCGCTGCCGCAGCTGTCCGAAGAGGACTTCATCGATTCGCTCAAGCAGCTGGTCAGCCTTGACCAGGCCTGGGTCCCGACGCCGGAGTCGGAAGCCGACGAGTCGAGCATGTACCTGCGCCCGTTCATGATCGCCACGGAGCGCTTCCTCGGCGTGCGGGCGAGCCACGAGGTCGACTACTACGTCATCGCCTCGCCGGCCGGACCCTACTTCTCCGGCGGCATCAAGCCGCTGTCGATCTGGCTCTCGCCGAAGCTCAAGCGCGCCGGCGCCGGCGGCACCGGTTTCGCAAAGTGCGGCGGCAACTATGCATCGTCGCTGGTGGCAACCAATGAGGCGGCCGCCAATGGGTGCCAGCAGGTGCTCTTCACCGATTCGGTCGAGAACAAGTACGTCGACGAGCTCGGCGGTATGAACCTCATGCTCGTGACGAAGGACGGCAAGCTGCTCACTCCTGCGCTCAGCGATTCGATCCTCGACGGTGTCACCCGCCGTTCGCTGCTCGAGCTCGCACCGCAGCTCGGGCTTGAGCCCGAAGAGCGTCAGATCTCCATCGAAGAGTGGCGTGAGGGTGCTGCCAGCGGCGAGATCGTCGAGGCATTCGCCTGCGGCACCGCTGCGGTCATCACGCCGATCAGCAAGCTCGTCAGCGAAGACTTCACCATCGACCATGGTGAGGACGCTGGTGAGAAGACCATGGAGCTGCGCAAGACGCTGCTCGACATCCAGTACGGACGCGTCGAGGACAAGAACAGCTGGCTCGTGCGCCTGGCCTGATTCGTTAGGCACCGTCTGGTCTGTGCGGCGCCGGCTGATGTAAGTGGCTCCGTCTGCTTTGAGCAGTGCTGACCGTTGTGGGTGGTGAGGCCTGGCTTGGGCGCTTCCCGACCATGCTCATGAGGCGGGCCGCTGCGAAGAGATTCGCGGCGGCCCGCCTTTTTCTGTGACCGCACTCGAATTCTTTTACTCAGTTGTGCGTTAATTGAGGTACTGTGGCCTCGTGCACACGACCACCTCGGCGTCGGTACCGACAGCCTCCGAAGTCATCGCTCGCCTGCCATGGAAATGGCGCACTCAAGGTGCCATCTTCTTCATCGGCGGGCTCGGTTTCATGTTCGACGCGTGGGACGTCGCCCTCAACGGATTCCTCATTCCGCTGCTCAGCGACTATTGGAGTCTCAGCGTCGGCCAGGCCGCCTGGATCGCGACCGCCAACCTCATCGGCATGGCTCTCGGGGCCTTCATCTGGGGCGGCATCGCCGATGTCATCGGGCGGAAGAAAGCGTTCACCCTCACGCTCCTCGTGTTCTCGATCTTCACCGTCGCCGGAGCATTCGCACCCGCCTACGGGTGGTTCATCCTCTTCCGTTTCCTCGCCGGATTCGGGCTCGGCGGATGCATCCCCGTCGACTACGCCCTTGTCGGGGAGTTCACTCCCAGCCGCCACCGCGGACGTGTCCTCACCGCGATGGACGGCTGGTGGCCGATCGGAGCTTCGCTCTGCGCGTTCGTGTCGGCCTACCTGCTCGACTTCGGGGACTGGCGACTGATCATGCTCGTCATGATCATTCCCGCCCTGCTCACCGTCGCCGTGCGTTTCGGAATTCCGGAATCACCTCTCTATCTCGCCTCCGTCGGGCGCTACGCAGAAGCCGATGCCATCATCGCCCGCCTCGTCGAACGCACCGGAGCCGACGTCACCGAATGGACGCATGAACCGGTGGGCGGACATGGTGCGGCCCCGGACGCAAGGCCAGCGACACCGGCCAACGGACCCAAGGTCGGCAGGCAACTTCGCGCAGCCAGTGGTCAGCTCGTACAGCTGTGGCAGCACTCCGCGAAGACGACACTCGTGGCCTGGGCGCTCTTCGTCTCCGTCCTTCTTGTCTACTATGCGGCACTGACATGGCTGCCGGGGATCCTCAAGAAGCAGGGGCTCGCCGATCAGGCGGCGTTCCTCGTCACCGGGGCGATGACGGCAGTGGGCATCCTCGGCGTGATCGTCTCCGCGCTCATCGTCGAACGGTTCGGTCGCAAATGGGTGCTCGGAGTCTCGTCGATCGTGGCCGCGGTGCTCCTCGTCGGGGCGGCAGTGTTCATCGAGGCCTCCGGTGCGAACCTCACGTTCGGGGCGAAGGCCACGATCATCGGGTTCGGCTTCGTCATCCAGATCGCCATTCCGACGCTCTACACCTACGTCTCCGAGCTCTATCCGACCCGACTGCGCGGATCCGGTTTCGGCTGGGCATCAGCGGCGTCGAGATTGGCCACGGGAATCGCCCCGATCGTGTTCGGTGCGTTCATGTGGCCGGTGCTCGGACTCACCCTGACGTTCATCCTCACCGGTGCGCTTGTCGTCGTCGCAGTGCTGCTCATGGGCTTCCTCGCACGAGAGACTACCGGCGAAGAACTGAGCTGAGCTCGCTCATCTCTCCGCTCCGAGGTTGCTCCGTTAGGGGCTCTTCCAGTCTGTGAGCACTGGCATCGCCGAGGAAGTGCCCTGAAATCGCAGGTATAGCCTCTGACCTGCGAGAACGCTGGTCATATTTCTCGTGTCAGTGCCGACCTATAGTGTTCTGGGCATGGAGGCAAAGCAGGTTCCAGACGCACTCACCGATATCCTTCGGTGGCGCGACAGCCTGTCCGAATTGCCTCCGGCCAAGACCGAGGAAGAAGCGATCGATCGCATCACGGCACTCGAGGAGCTGACCTCCGCCTGTGCTGCCGCACAGGCCCGCGAAACCACGACCTTTGACATGCTCCGCCGCAACCGCGAAGCCGAGGACGGGGTTGCCGGCAAGAAACAGGGACGCGGCCTCGGCGCCGAGGTGGCCTTGGCGCGGAAGGTCTCGCGCTCCCGTGGAGACGCACTGCTGAAATTCTCCCGCACTCTCCTCATGGACCTGCCCAAGACCTACGCAGCAATGAAGGGCGGCGACATCTCCGAAGAGAAGGCGAGGGTCGTCGCCAAAGAGTCCGACTGGCTTCCACGGGAGAAGAAGCTCGAGCTCGACGAGCGCATGGCCGAACGCCTCCCAGAGGTCGGTGTCAGGCGCCTCGGAAACGAAGTGCGGGCGCTGGCGCAGAAGCTCGACCAGCAGGCTGCGGTTGACCACCTGGAGCGCTGTGTCGAAGAGCGCTCGGTCAGTGTGCGTCCCGCGCCGGGCAATATGGCCTATCTGACCGCCCTGCTGCCGATGTCGCAGGCCGTGGCTGCATTCGCCAACCTCAAGAAGTCGGCCCAAACCGTCATCGCTACGGGCGATTCCGACGGGCGATCGCAGAGCCAGATCGCGGCTGATCTGCTGGTCGAGCGACTGACCGGGCAGGAATCCGCCCAGGCCGTGCCGACCGAGGTCCACCTCATCATGCACGCGAGCAGTCTGTTCGGGCCAGGAGAGGAATCGGCGTGGTTCCCCGGTGTCGGACCGATCCCGGCGAAAGCCGCACGGAACATCGTGGCCGAGAACGAAGCTGCCACTTTCATCCGCAGGCTGTACACGCGGCCCGAGGACGGCCAGCTCGTGCGGATGGACTCGCGCCGCCGGGAATTCTCCCGCCTGCTTCGGCGAATGGTCGTCTTCCGCGACGATGTCTGTCGCTCGCCCTGGTGCGAGGCGCCCATCAAACACGCAGACCACGCAGAGGGCGTCGCCGCCGGCGGGGAAACCGATTGGGACAACTCGTCTGGACTGTGTGCGGCCTGCAACTATCTCAAGGAACTCGGCGGGTGGCGCCATAAGGCGACAGCCGATGCCCTCGAGGTCGTCACACCGACCGGCCACCACTACAAGACCCGCACCAAACCACTCGGTCCTCCCGATCCAAAGCATCCTCTCGATACCAAGGGTGCTGCCAGTCAGGAAGAACATTGTGGCAAAGAGCGCGATCCCGGTCGGCAACACGGTCCCGAACCGGGGGAGCGTCATGACGAAGCCTCAGCTGATGCGGCTGCTGCCTCGCCAGGTGACAGTGCTTGTCCTGCGCCACTGAAATCCGGTCCCGAGTTTTCGGTGATGATCCCATGGCGGTACAAACGCCGGAGCTCGCAGCCGGCAACCGTCGATATCGGCGGGACGACAGTTGGAATCGACATCTTTGATGCCGACGAACGACCGATGAGTCCCACCGAAGAACTCCTCTGCGCTGCAATTCTCGAGCATAGGGGCAGGCGGTGAGCCAAGTCGTCGGCTAGGTGGAAGAGCCGTGACCCGAGCCATCGCCCAGGAGGAAGAGCGGTTGCCAGGGGCGGCGAACGAGCGGGCGAGGCCCTGCTCATAACGTGTCCTCCGGGGCGATGGCAAGTGGTCACCGAAAGTTCAACTGCCTGATCCATCGCAGGATTATGGTGATAGTTATGAACGACCTCAACGGGCAGCCGTCGCCCGGTGACTTCCTTGCACGCTCCGTCCCAGCAGACGGCCCAGCGGTCGAAATCGTGTGGGGAATGCTCAATGGGCTGGGCCCATTGTGGCGGGGCGTGCCCTCGGGCCCGGGGATCTCCGGAGTCCTCCCTCCCCGCAGCGAGATCGAAGCGCTCTACGGCGCGGCTGCCGCTGAACCACCGCTGAACGAGGACCCCCGGTTCGCGGCGATGTTTGCCGATGTCTACGACATCTCCGTCCGCAACGGACAGGTCCTCATGACGTTGACACGGGCCCAGCCCGACGGACGGCTGAGCTCATTCGCCTACGGCCACCATTGGAAATGGGAAGAACAGAAGTATCCGTGGGCATTCGAACTGCAGAGCCGCCTCGGCGAGGCTTCGACCGAACTCGAATCGACCTTTGCCCTCAATCTGCTCGCCCGTGAACCGAAACAGCGCGATCGAGGCTTGGGCCGGCGAACTCTCGAAGCGTGGATCGGGGAGGTCGGACAGTACGGCTGCTGGCTGCAGACCGACGACATCGACAGCCCGGCACGACGGCTCTACGAGAGACTCGGCTTCACCGAGCTCGGCCATGGCCCCGAAGCTCCCAACGGGCAGCCCGGCCTGGTCATGTTCCGCAGCCCACGGTGAGGCACCCACGTCAGTGGCGGTCACTAGGATGGGGCCATGCGTGAAGAAGACTCCCCAGCGACGGCCCCGACGACGAGCGCCGATCTGCCCGACGACGAAAACCTCTGGCTCGAAGACATCTATGGCGAGGAGCAGATCGCCTGGGTGAAGAACCAGAACGCGAAGACCCTCGAGCGATTCCACGACGACCTCTTCGACGACATCTCCGGTGATCTGCGCACCGCGCTCGACTCCGACGACCGCATTCCGATGGTCACCAAACGTGGGGACCACTTCTATAACTTCTGGCGGGATCAGACGAACCCGAAGGGCCTGTGGCGACGCACCACCTGGGACAGCTACCGCACTGCCGCACCCGACTGGGAGGTGCTGCTCGACCTCGACGAACTGGCCGCAGACGAAGACACCGCCTGGGTCTGGTCAGGTGCGATGGTGCGCCGCAGCGACAATCGGCGCGCACTCGTCCTCCTGTCCCCGGATGGAGGCGACTCGCACCGAGTCCGCGAATTCGACCTCGACGACCGCGCCTTCGTCGCCGGTGGCTTCGACATCCCCGCAGCCAAGACGCGGCTGGCCTGGCTTGACGATGACACCGTGCTCGTCGCCACCGAAACCGACGCCGACTCATTGACGACCTCGTCGTATCCACGCCAAGCCAGAGCCCTCCGCCGAGGCCAGAGCCTCGACGACGCCCCGATCGTCGCCGAAGTGCCCCGTGACCATGTGGCGATCTTCGTCGGCAGCGATATCCGGCCCGACGCCGAAACCCCCGATCGCGCCGTCATCGTCGATGCCATCGACTTCTTCAATTCGACGATGAGCTTCCTCGACCTCGACGACATCACGGCCGCAGACGGTTCGCTCTCCACCGAACCGACGAAGTGGGCCGACGCACTCAACCGAGTAGACGTCCCCACCGACGTCGAGGTCGGCTTCGAACGCGACCTCGTGCTCTTCCGTCCCCAGTCGACGTGGAAGTCCGCCACCACCGAGGTGGCAGCCGGCGGCCTTGCCATCGCCGATATCGACGCGGTCAAGGCAGGCGAGATCACTCCGCGCGTGATCTTCACCCCGGATGCCCACACCTCGCTGCAGTCCTTCACCTTCACACGCGACTACCTCGTGCTCGAGCTGCTCGCCGACGTGCAGTCGAAGCTCACAGTCCTCGATTTGGGCAACGACTTCGTCGAATCCACCCTGCCCGGTGTTCCTGCCAATCACATGGTCGGCCTCGGCGCGGTCGACAAGTTCGATCCGGCCACCGCCAACGACTTCTGGATGGTCAGCACCGGCTTCCTCACTCCCTCGACCCTGTCTTACGGAACCTTGGGAACGGACTCGGCTGAACCCACAACAGAGGTGATCAAATCGGCACCGGCGATGTTCGACGCCGAAGGACTGAGCGTTCAGCAGCACTTCGCCACCAGCGCCGACGGAACGAAGATCCCGTACTTCCAGATCGGGGCCGAGGGCCTCATGCTCGACGGTGACAATCCCACACTGCTCGACGGCTACGGCGGATTCGAAGTCAGCCGCACTCCCGGATACTCACCCGTCGTGGGCATCGGCTGGCTGAGTCGGAGCACCACCGGAAGCACCCTCCCAGAAGGCCGCCGAGGCGTCTACGTGCTGGCGAACATCCGCGGCGGTGGCGAATACGGACCCGAGTGGCACACCTCCGCTATGCGGGAGAACCGGATGCGCTGCTATGAAGACCATTCGGCCGTGGCGCACGATCTCATCGCTCGCGGAGTGACGAGCCCGAAGACTCTCGCCTGCGCCGGCGGATCGAATGGGGGCCTGCTGGTCGGCAATATGCTCACCCAGTATCCCGAGCTCTTCGGCGCGGTCTCCTGCGGAGTTCCGCTGCTGGACATGGCCCGATACACGAAGCTGAGCGCCGGCTATTCGTGGAAAGCCGAATACGGTGACCCGGACGTGGCCGAGGACTGGGCGTTCATCAAGGAATTCTCGCCCTACCATCTCCTCGAAGACAGGCAGGACTATCCGCCGGTGCTGTTCTGGACGGCGACCTCGGATGACCGGGTGGGACCTGTACAGGCCCGGAAGATGGCGGCCCGGATGCAGGCTCAGGGAATTGAGAACGTGTGGTTCTTCGAAGACACCGAAGGCGGACATTCCGCCGCTTCGGACAATGAGCAGACCGCGTTCACCCGGGCCCTGAGCTACCGGTTCATGTGGAACGCACTGACAGGAGAGTAGGTTGGGAGACATGACGAACGAGACGCAGCACTTCCACGGCGAATACAAGGTCATCGGCGGCAAACTCGTCGTCGCCGATGTGACCTCCGACGGTAAGACCATCACCGAGTTGAAGATCTCCGGTGACTTCTTCCTCGAACCCGAAGAAGCCTACTTCGACCTCGCACCGGCCCTCGTCGGCGCCAGCGTCAACGCCGACAATGCGACACTGCGCGGCCGCCTCGACGAGGCCTTGGCCGGCTACGGTTCAGAACTGGCGATGCACGGGTTCTCCACTGCCGACATCGCCACGGTCGTGCGTCGCGCTTTGGGTTCGGCAGCGAACTTCACCGACTTCGACTGGCAGGTCATCCGCGGCGAGGTGCTGCCCACTCAGCTCAATGTCGCGCTCGATCAGGTTCTGCTCGAAGAGGTCGCGGCAGGTCGTCGCCAGCCGACGCTGCGGTTCTGGGAGTGGGAGGACACGGCCACCGTCATCGGTGCCTTCCAGTCCTACGTCAACGAGCTGCGGCCCGAAGGTGTGGACAAGCACGAGGTTCAGGTCGTACGTCGCATCTCCGGCGGCGGAGCCATGTTCATGGAGGGCGGCAACTGCATCACCTATTCGATGTTCGTCCCGCCTGCCCTCGTCGCCGGTCTCGACTACGAGGAGTCGTACGTGTTCCTCGACCAGTGGGTGCTCGCGGCTCTGAAGACCCTCGGGGTGGAGGCGTTCTACAAACCGATCAATGACATCTCCTCGACCGGCGGCAAGATCGGCGGTGCCGCACAGAAGCGGATGCGCGACGGCACACTGCTCCACCACGCGACGATGAGCTATGACATCGACGCGGACAAGATGGTCGAAGTTCTGCGCATCGGCGAAGCAAAGATCTCCGACAAGGGCGTGGCGAGTGCGAAGAAGCGCGTCGATCCGCTGCGGAGCCAGACCGGTGAGGCACGCAAGGACATCATCGATGTCATGGCCGACACCTTCGCCAGCCGATATGGGGCCACCTTTGGCACCTACACCCCGGAGGAGCTCAAGCGGGCGCAGGAACTCGTCGACGAGAAATTCGGGACCGAGAAGTGGACGCACCGGGTGGCGTGAACGCCTCCGAACCCACCGCTTTCCGGGGCACGATCGTGGCTCTCGGCGGCGGTGGGTTCTCGATGTCCGAAACCGGGAACTCGGCCATTGACGACGAACTTCTGCTGATGGCGAGGCGGCGGACGTCCGCGGACAGAGGTCGATCGACTTCCGCAGATGTGAGTGGGCGAGGTGCCGCATCCGGGCTTCCGCGAGTCTGCTTCGTCCCCACCGCCTCCGGCGACAGCCGTGACTACATCGAGAGGTTCGAAGCGGCTTTCGACGGTCGAGCACAGACCCACGTCCTCTCCCTGTTCGGACAGAGTCCGTGGGACTATCAGGATCCGGCGATGCTGCTCGACATGGACCTCATCTATGTCGGCGGCGGCTCGACAGCGAACCTGCTCAGCCTCTGGCGTCGGCATGGAGTCGACGATCTGATGAGGAAGGCGGCTGCCGGCGGCACGATCCTCGCCGGGATCAGTGCCGGTGCGAACTGCTGGTTCGACGCCTCTTCGACGGATTCGTTCGGTCCGCTGGCACCGTTGAGCGACGGGCTCGGGTTTCTGCGGGGGAGTTCCTGCCCGCACTTCCACGGAGAACCAGGGCGGGAGGAATCATTCCTCGGCTGGATCACGGATGGGAGCCTGCCCGCACCGGGGATCGCCATCGATGACCATGCCGCGGTCGTCTACGTGGACGGCGTGGCCACCTCGGTGATGGTGGAATCTGCGGATGCCGCGGCCTATGTCGTCGATGCGGGCGGAAGCTTACGGAACCTCGACGAACATGGACGCTTCGAGGCCTCCAGCCAACAGGGCTGAGACGAACAGAATTTCGGCGCGGACCCATCAACGAAACGAGTCGAGCTGTCTGTAGGATTGGGAATCAATCACGTCCCCTTCACTAGGAGAGCCATGCGCCAGGTCGAACCGTCCGTTGAACTGCTCGCCAAGCCCAGTATCGATTGGGAAGCGATGAGGACTTACCTCGACGGGGTGGGCGGAACCTCCTGGGCGGACCGTGTCGAAGAGGCCGAATCCCCGGACGCCGAGGATCTCCTCGAGTTCTCCGGACGCATGTGCTATCGCTCGTGGGAGCCGGGACTCAACCCGAACGTCTCGCGCGTGCGCACCGATTCCGCGCAGTACCTCGGCAACGTCGTGAAGTCCCAGCACGGATCCGTGCTCGAACACGCGAACTTCACCTTCGTCCTCCACAACGTCTCACGCGTGCTCACCCACGAACTCATCCGTCACCGTGCAGGATCGGCGTTCTCGCAGGAATCGCTGCGCTACGTCCGTCTCTCCGACATTCCGTTCTGGTTCCCGGAGTGGGCGCGGGAAGATCCCGAGCTCATGGAACGCAGCCTCAAGGTCCTCGACACCCTCGAGGAGCACCAGAAGTGGATGGCCGAGCACTTCGAGCTCGACGAGGAAGGCACGAAGTTCTCGCACAAGAAGCACATGACCTCGTTCATGCGCCGCTTCGCCCCCGAGGGCCTGGCCACCGGCATCGTCTACACCGCGAACCTCCGCTCACTGCGCCACGTCATCGAGATGCGCACCGCGAAGGGTGCCGAAGAGGAGATCCGCCTCATCTTCAACAAGATCGGTGAAGTCATGCGCGAAGAGGCTCCGGCCGTCTTCGCCGACTATGAAGTCGTCGACGGAGAATGGATCCCCGGCACTCGGAAGGCCTGACACCAGCAGCACCTGAGACCGTCGTCACCCAGTTCTCAGGAGGAACCGCCATGGCAGATATCTACGCAGCTCAGCTCAACCCTGGCAAGCTCGACGTCGTCACCGACTGGGTGGCCGAACAGGATTGGGCCACCGAGCTCGACCTCGAGGCGAACCCGCTCGAAGCCGTCACCGCATACCGTTTCGATGACCCCGCCGGTGAGGTCGGCATCGAGATCCACATTGTGCGCAGCGGCGACCAGCTGCTGCAGGTGCCGCTGACCTACCGCGGTGCACCGCTCGAGGGCGCCGACCAGGCCTTCGTGGCGAATATGGAGCACTCGGTGCTCGGCAAGCGGTGGGTCTACGCCGGCATGGGTGACCCGCTGTTCCGGCAGCGCCTCGACCACACCATCGCCACAGCGTCAACGGCTGCGAAGCAGTACCGCGTCGACGATGAGGGCAACCGGGGCGAAGAGATCACCGATGTGGCTCACGCCTTCGGAACTGGGCCGCTGCCAGGTGCAGGAGACGTCGAGATCCTCTACCGCCTGTCTCCCGAGTCGCCGGCGGAGAAGTCCGACGCCGGTCTGCTGCTGGGCCGCTGGGACAGCCAGGATACGAACGTCGTCCTCGCCATCATGGTCTGAGAGGCGCAGCAGAACACCAGCCCACTCACGGTGAGGGAGGAATCGGATCTGATGAGCAGCGACTGCATCTTCTGCCAGATCATCACAGGTGAGGCGCCGAGTGCGCCGATCGCCGAGACCGAATCGACGTTCGCATTCATGGACATCCAGCCGGGATCGGACGGGCATCTGCTCGTCGTGCCGAAACGTCACAGCACGGATCTGCGGGACATCCCGGCTGACGATCTGACGGCGGTGACGCTCGAGTCTCAGCGCATCGCCAAGCACGCCTATTCGGCGTGGGGAGCGGACGGCGTCAACCTCCTCAACTGCTGCGGTGCCGATGCGTGGCAGACAGTCTTCCACTTCCACATGCACGTCATTCCGCGCTACCGGGACAAGAACAAAGACCACCTGCGGCTGCCATTCCAACCTGGTGTCCGCGGGGATCAGGACCTCATCGATTCCCTCGCCACGGGTATGCGGGAGTCACTCGGCGAAGGGTGATGGGCATTAGCGCCCCAGGTCGATGATCGTCATCCCTGCCGAGGCGGCGGGAGAGCCCATCGCCTCCATCGCCGCGGGTGCCTCGTCGAGTCCGATGACGTTGGCGACGAGGTCCTGCGGGCGCAGCCGCCCCTGGACGACCAGGTCCACGAGCTCCGGGTACTCGGCCGCGGCCATTCCGTGCGAGCCGAGCACACTGAGCTCGAGAGCGATCACGCGCGGCAGATCGACGACCGGCTCGGCGGGCAGCAGACCGATCTGCACATGCCGTCCCAACGGTGCCAGAGCACCGATCGCCGCCCGGATCGTGTCCTCCCGACCCAGAGCGTCGACGGTCACCGACACCCCATCGGGACCGGTCGACGCGAACTGTGCGACCACCTCGGCGCTGAGTTCGGCCGAGTCAAGACTGCTGGCATTGACGCATCGTTCGGCACCGAACTTTCGGGCGGATCCCAGAGCCGCATCGCTGACGTCGACGGCGATTACCCGAGCGCCCAGGGCCCGGGCGATCATGATCGCCGACAGCCCCACGCCGCCGCAGCCGAACACGGCAACCGTCTCGTCCGCAGCAAGTCGAGCTCGCACGCGCAGACCGTGGAAGGCCGTCGCGAACCGGCACCCGAGCCCGACTACCGCCGCGGCAGGCAGCTCCTCGGGCACAGCTACGAGATTCGCATCGGCATTGTGAATAACGACCTGATCCGCCCATGACCCGAAATGAGTGAACCCCGGCTGCGTCTGATCGGGGCAGACCTGCGCATTGCCCGAGTCGCACCACCGGCACGTCCCGCACCCGCACACGAACGGTACGGTCACTCGCTGCCCAACCTGGAATTTCTCTACCCCGACCCCCGCCGAGGCGACCCGACCCACCAGCTCATGCCCGGGAACATGGGGCAGGGTGATGGTCGAGTCGTGGCCGGCCCACGCGTGATGATCGCTGCGGCACACCCCGGTGGCCTCGACGTCGATGACGACGCCCGCATCGGGGGCAGCAGGTGCAGAGATCTCCTGCAGCTGAGGGCGGACAGAGAACTGATCGAAGACGACGGCACGCATACTCTCGATCATAAGACCCGCGACCTGCACAGTACGCGTGTGTCCGCTCTGTGGCAGGAACGTCGTGGCGGGCCGGCAGCCGCCGACACGTCAGCGCGGATGGACTCCGGCGACAGCCAAGGCATCGAGCAGCCGACGACGCAGCGACTGCGCCCTGCCGGAGAACTCCTTCTGCCGTTCCATGTACTCGGCCTTGCCCGCAGCGGTCTCGATGGCCACGACACCGTAGCCCCATCCGCGCAAGTCGTAGGGGGAGGCCTCCATATCCAGAGTGCGGATATCGAGAGCCAGATCGAAGCAGTCGACGACGAGGTCCGAGTCCGCGATCGGCGAGATCTTCATCGCCCACTTGTACAGGTCCATCCCCGCATGCAGACACCCTGGCTGCTCGTTGCTGATCATGCCATCGCGGCTCGGCTGCAGAGTGTTGAGCGGCCGGGCCGGCTCGGTGAAGAAACGGAACGCGTCATGATGCGAACACTGGATGCGGTGGCCTTCGACGACGGCATCGGTCTCGGCCGGACTCAGCCGCAGCGGCACCTGCTGATGCCGACGATGCTCGTCGGTGAGCCGGTAGACCATCGCCCACTCGTGGATGCCGAAACACCCGAAATTCGCCTCCCGGTTCAACGTCGACGTCAGCAGGGAGGCTATGAACTTCGCCCCATCCCCACGGTCCGCGCGCCAGGACTCGAGGTCCACCTCGGCGACGTTCCGATGATCGTCGACGCGATACCAGCGTCGGTCGAAATACCGGCGATCGGCCGCCTCGGCGAGTTCGACGCGCACACCCGGACCGGGGTGCCATTTCTTCAGTTGCCCGACCTTGAACGGGTAATAGGTGAAGAGAAAATCCTCGACCGGATGGCTCTCCTGCCGCATCCGCCGCTCGATATGCGCATCGGTGCGCTCAGCGATCCGCTGCTCGTGCCCGTCGCGCAACTCGCGCCAATGGGAGGCAGGAACCACACCGTCACCGAGGCGGCCCGACGATGTGTCGGTACGCTCGGTCCCCGCCCCGTGCGGGGCGGGAGTCGTGGAGGGCGCGGAAGTCACCGCACCATTGTCCCAGACCGTCGAGTCGGGCTCCAGCTCAGCGCCCTGAGCGCTTCGTGCCCTTCGCAGCAGGCGCGGTCAGCGGATCCTCCGGCCACGGATGCTTCGGGTAGCGGCCCCGATTCTCGGCTCTGACATGGGCATACGCGTTGGCCCAGAATGATGCCAGATCGCTGGTCACCGCCAACGGCCTGCGCGCGGGGGAGAGCAGATGCATCGTGACCGGCACCCGCCCGTCGCAGACGCGAGGCACATCGGTCCAGCCGAAGCACTCCTGGAGTTTGACCGCGAGGATCGGGCTCGGGATCTCGGTGCGCTCGGGTGCGGCCGTCGCCTCGTCGTCCGAGTCGGAAGTGGTGCCTGGGTCGACGAGATCGGGATCCGGGTACTCGAGACGGATCGCGGATCCGCTGGGCACCTCAATATGGGTCGGGGCCAACTCATCGAGCCGGGCCGCTTCGGGCCATGGCAACAGAGTGCGCAGCGCAGATGTGAGATCCACGCGGGCAGGGTCGGAGCCCTTCGCGATCCGGTCGAGCGCCTCCGGACACCACTGATCGAGCGTGACCGACAGGTGCTCCCACGTCACCTCCGGCCACGGTTCGCCGAAGACCGCGCGGAGGAGACCGAGTCTGGCCCGCAGCGATTCGAAAGCCTCGGACGGACGCAGAACCTCGCGGGCTCCCCGCTCGCGCACTGATTCGGCGATGGCGCGGCGGGCGAGCTCGGGGCCGGCCTGAATCGGGGTGGACGAGAGCTCGATTCCGCCGAGGCGGCTGCGCCGAACTGCACGGACCTTGCCGCTCTCGAACCTCGCCGTCTCTTCCGTGTGCAGCAGTCCGGCGCCGGCGAGTTCCGCGGTGTCGACGTCGATGGAAACCGCTGACCGGATGATTGCCCGCGACCCGGACAGCCCCACCTCGGCGATGGCCAACCATGGACTGCCCTGCAGGGACGAGTCCCGTGGAAGGCTCGCCGCGGTGCCCGATGCCAGCAGGTATTCGGAGTCCGAGGCGCTGCGCAGCCGCGCGATCTGCAGCGGATACGACAACGAGGTGACGAGGCCGAGGTCCTCGGGAGTGAGCGATGTGCCGGAGACGCGGGTGGATTCGTCGGCAGCAGTTCCGCTGTGGCCGGCGACGTCACCTCCACTGCGAGTTCCGCTGCCGGTGCTCTCGCCTTCGCTCTCCGAGGCGAATTCGCGAGCGGTCGACGCAAACCGCCTGCGGTCCTGAATGAATCGAGCATCTCTGCTGCGTCTCAACTGGCGCAGCAGAGCGAAGAGGTCGGCGCCGGGAGCCCTCTGATCGGACTCGATGACGGCGATCGCCTCGGCCGCACGAGCAGGAGAGAGCAGGTCAGCCCCGTCGAGGAGGCCACGTGCCGACCACACCGAGGCCGGAATCCTCGCGATCGTCCGCCCCGTTGCGGTGACGTGGAGGGCTGAGATTGGGAGCTCGGTTCCTGCGTCGTCTGATACCGCTGCCACTTCCACAGCACCCAACGCCACAAGATTGTCGACTGCCTGCCGCTTCGGACCAGCCGGCAGAGGATCGGGCAGCAGGCTCTCGTCTCCGCCCCAGACAGCCAGCGCGAGGACCGCGGAAGTGAGATCGGAGGTCGCGACCTCGGGAGGAGTGTGCTCGGGCAGACTCGCCCAATCCGCCTCTGACATGCACCGATACGCAACACCCGGTCCCTGCCTGGCGGCTCGACCGGAGCGCTGTGTGCCGGAGGCCTTCGACTCCCGCATCGTCACCAGCCCGGACATGTGCCGCCTTGTATCCAGGCGGGGTCCCCGGGAGAGTCCGGAGTCGACGACGATGCGCACACCGTCGATGGTCAGTGCCGATTCGGCGACCGACGTCGAGACGATGACCCGCCGGTTCCGTCCACTGTCCGTCCGCGGCCGAAGGATCGCGTCCTGTTCCTTCGCAGGCGTCCGCCCCGTCAGCGTGTGCACCTCGACCGTTGCAGCATTCGAACCGCCGGCCGCGCTCGCGTCCCCGCTCGTGCCTGCCTTCACATCCGCGCTCGACCCAATTCGACGGCGCACCCGGAATGCCACCTCGTCGACCTCGCGCGCACCGGGTGCGAAGACGAGCACATCCCCGGTGGCATGCTCCTCCATGGCACGCACCGTCACCGCGGCCAGGTGATCAAGGAAATTCCAGGTCACACCCCGCGCATCGAGCGGTCGCTCCTTCGCCGGCGCCCAGCGGACCTCCAAAGGATGAGCATCTGCGGCCACCGACAGCAGGTTCGCCGGCGCCTGCGGCCCGTCCCCGAGGCGCGCGGCCCACAGCTGCGCATCCAAGGTCGCGGACATGACGACCACCGACAGATCCTCACGCAGATCCGCCAACTCCCGGCACATCGCGAACGCGAGATCCGTATCCAACTGCCGCTCATGCACCTCGTCGAGGATGACCCCGGCGACGCCGGACAGCTCAGGATCGCGCAACAGTCGGGACAGGAGCACACCCGTGGTGACGAATTCGATCCGAGTCGCAGCCGAGGTCCGCGACTCACCGCGAACGGTGAAACCCACCACCTCGCCGAGGCGGGTCCCCGTCAACGACGCGAGCCGCCTGGCCGCGGCGCGGGCAGCCATCCGGCGGGGTTGGGTGACGATGATGCGGCTCGGGGATTCGGCTGAGCCGGTGCCGCCGGCTGCGCCAGCCGACCCGGTCGTGCCAGCTGACCCGACAGCACCAGCCAAGTACTCGGCGATCATCGGCGGCACCACGGTGGTCTTGCCGGTACCGGGAGGAGCCTCCACGACCAACCTCGGGGAGGGAGCCGCCTCGGCGAGGTTCAGCTCATCAATGAGCGCGGCGGCAGGCAATCCGGCCCCAATGCGGGCGAGATCGAAGGTGTACGGGAGGTGCGGATCGGGCATGACACAAGTCTCGCAGGTCGACGTCGCGACGCCGACGAGCACCGACGCGCGAACGGCGGCCCGCACTGACTAGACTGGGGCACATGCGTATCGCCAGATTTGTACATCAGGACGAACCCAAATACGGAGTCGTCGAAGGTGAAGTGCCGCCGATCACCGACGGCAACTGGGACACGTCGGGACTCGAACTCGCCGTCCTCGACTCGGACCCCTTCTTCTCTCCGGCCCAATCGACAGGGGAGAGGCTGAAGATCGACGACGTGCGTCTGGTCAGCCCCATCCTGCCGCGCTCGAAGGTCATCGGCGTGGGCCGCAACTTCGCCGCACACGCAGCAGAACTCGGCAACGAGGTTCCCGTGACCCCGGTGACCTTCTTCAAACCGAACACCTCGGTCATCGGCCCCGGTGACCCCATCCGCCTGCCAGCGATCAGCGAATACGTCTCCTATGAGGCCGAACTCGCCGTCGTCATCGGCCGTGTGGCCAAGGGTGTGAAGGCGGAGAACGCCTTTGACCATGTCCTCGGCTATACCGCGAGCAACGATGTCACTCTGCGCGACCTCCAGAAGTCCGACAAGCAGTGGACTCGGGCGAAGGGCTTCGACACCTCGGCCCCGCTGGGTCCCTGGATCGAAACCGAACTCGACGTCGACGACCTGAACATCCGGTCCTGGGTCGACGGTGAACTCAAACAGGACGGCACCACCGCCGACTTCATCTTCGATATCCCGACCATCATCGAGCACCTGTCCGAGACCATCACCCTGCTGCCCGGCGATGTCATCCTCACCGGAACCCCGGAAGGGGTCGGCCAGATCGTGTCCGGCAATCGCGTCGACATCGCCATCGAAGGGCTCGGCGTCCTGTCGAACCCGGTCATGGACGCCTGAGCCGACCGCCGCCTCGGCGATCGCATCCAGCGCCACCACACCACCCGGTGCCACCGGCGCCACCGCACCAACCGCGCCACCGCGCACACCACAGACTCACACCCGAGAAGATCACGCAAAGGACAATCGTGAGCGTCAAAGTTCGTTTCTGCCCATCACCCACCGGCACCCCGCACGTCGGCATGGTCCGCACGGCCCTGTTCAACTGGGCCTACGCCAAGCACACCGGCGGCAAGTTCGTCTTCCGCATCGAAGACACCGACGCGGCACGTGACTCCGAGGAGAGCTTCGGCCAGGTCGTCGAGGCGCTCAAATGGCTGGGCCTGGACTGGGACGAAGGCATCGAGGTCGGCGGCGACAACGGACCCTACCGCCAGTCGCAGCGCGGTGAGATCTACGCTGACGTCATCGAGAAGCTCAAGGCCGGCGGCCACATCTACGAGTCCTACTCCACCAACGAGGAGGTCGAGGCCCGCCACAAGGCTGCGGGCCGTGACCCCAAACTCGGCTACGACGGGTACGACCGCGACCTCACCGACGAGCAGAAGGCTGCCTTCCGCGCCGAGGGTCGCGAACCCGTGTGGCGCGTGCGCATGCCCGATGAGGACATCACCTTCACCGACCTCGTGCGCGGCGACATCACCTTCAAGGCCGGCACTGTTCCCGACTTCGTCGTCGTTCGTGCCAATGGCCAGCCGCTGTACACCCTGGTCAACCCCGTCGACGACGCGCTCATGGGTATCACCCATGTGCTCCGCGGCGAGGACATCCTGTCCTCGACCCCGCGTCAGATCGCTCTCTACGAACACCTCAAGGCCATCGGCATCGCCGAGGCGACCCCTGAGTTCGGCCACCTGCCCTACGTCATGGGTGAGGGCAACAAGAAGCTGTCGAAGCGCGACCCCGAATCGAACCTGTTCCTCCACCGCGAGAACGGGTTCATCCCCGAGGGACTCATCAACTACCTCGGACTGCTCGGCTGGTCCATCGGACCCGACCGCGACATCTTCAGCGTCAAGGAATTCACCGAAGCCTTCGACATCCACGATGTCCTGCCCAACCCGGCCCGCTTCGACGTGAAGAAGGCCACCGCCATCAACGCCGACCACATCCGCCTCCTCGAGCTCGGCGACTTCCGTGACCGTCTGGTGCCGTACCTCCAGGCCGCCGAGGTGCTCCCGGAGTCTCCGACGGAGGCTCAGCTGCGGATCCTCGACGAGGCGGCTCCGCTCGTGCAGACCCGCATGAAGCTGCTCGGAGAGGCTCCCGACCTGCTCGCGTTCCTCTTCACCTCCGATGACGACCTCGTCATGGCCGAGGACGGACTGAAGACGCTCAAGGACTCCGCGCCCGACGTTCTTGCCGCTTCCATCGAGGTCCTCGAAGTACTCGAGGAATGGACGACGGCGAAGCTCGAAGAGGTGCTCTCAGCCAAGCTCGTCGACGAGATGGAGATCAAACCGCGCCTGGCCTACGGTCCGCTGCGCGTGGCTGTGTCCGGCCGCAAGGTCTCCCCGCCGCTGTTCGAATCGATGGAGATCCTCGGCAAGGACTCCTCGCTGAAGCGCCTCAAGGCACTCGCGGCACAGCTGTGACCATGGTCGAGCAATCGAGCTGGACCCGCGGGGGACTGCACTTCGAAGACGTGACGATCACCGTGCCCTTCGACCATTTCGGACGATCGGGGGACGCCGCCTCGGCGGGGGAGAGCGCCGCGTCAGCCGCCTCGGGGAAGGTGGATCTGCCGGACACGATCGACGTGTTTGCCCGGATCATCGCCACCGAGGCGGACAGCCGGAAGCCCTACCTCGTGTACCTGCAGGGCGGGCCCGGCGTGGAAGCTCCGCGTCCGGGCATCGTCGGCGGCCCCAGAGGGTGGGTGAAGCGTGCTCTCGAGGAGTTCCAGGTCGTCATGCTCGACCAGCGCGGCACCGGGAAGTCGAACCCGATCGGGTCCGTCGAAGGGGCCATCACCGGCCTCGAGTCGGTGGGGGAAGACCCGGTCGCGATCGCCGAGGCGCTGTCCTACTTCCGGGCCGATTCGATCGTCGAGGACGCGGAGATCCTGCGCGGCCACCTCGGCGCGGAGACGTGGTCCCTGCTGGGGCAGTCCTTCGGCGGATTCACGACGTTGCGCTATATCTCCGCGCATTCGAGCGCTCTGCACGAGGTGTTCTTCACCGGCGGTCTGCCGGCGATCGGCCGCGACCCGGCGACCGTCTACGGACGGACGTGGGAGGGGATGATCCGCAAGTCCGAGCAGTACTACACGGCCTTCCCCGGCGACCTCGAGAAGATGCGCAGGCTCGTCGAGCTCGCGTCCGTCGGTGAGGGTCTCGCCCTGCCCGGGGGAGCACGGGCGACGCCGGAGCGGATCCGTCTGCTCGGGCACTTCCTCGGGTCCTCCGACGGTCCGGAGAAGCTGCACTATCTGCTCGACCACGATTTCGGCTCGGCGGCGTTCCGGCATGACCTCGCTGCGTCCCTGCCGTTCTCGGGACGCAATCCGCTGTATGCGGTCATCCACGAATCCTGCTGGGCCGACGGCTCGGTGACGAACTGGGCGGCCAGGCGGGCGATGCCCGATGCCGTCCGTGCGGACCCGACTCTGCTGGCCGGTGAGCACGCCGGGCCTGAGTCGCTGCACGAGGATCCGGAGCTTGAGCCCTTCGCCGAGGTGGCCGAGCTCGTTGCCGCACGTCAGTGGCCCGGTCTCTACGATGTCGACGCTCTGCGGGCCGCCTCGGTGCGCGGTGCTGCGGCAGTGTATTTCGAGGACGCCTACGTGCCGGTGGAGTATTCGCTGGCCACGGCCGAGCATCTGTCAGGGGTGCAGCCGTGGGTGACGAACGAGTACGAACACAATGGTCTGCGCGCCGACGGATACAGGGTCTTCGACCGGCTCATAGGCCTCGCTCGCGGGTGAGGCCGGGGTTCGTCGGCAGGGGAGAATTGAGCCTGTCGGCGGGCCGGTCTCGGTCAGCCTGTTGTGTTAAGGAGATCACACCGAAAATGAGGCTCTCGGATTTGTCGTGAGGCGGTGTGCTTGTGTAGAGTTATATCTCGTTGCTCAGGGAATTCTCCACGGGGAATGCCTTGAAAAACATTGGGCTATGGTGTAATTGGCAGCACGAGTGATTCTGGTTCATTTAGTCTAGGTTCAAGTCCTGGTAGCCCAGCGGACACAGTCTGGATCAGTCCAGGAGTGTTGTTCTGAGCCCCCGTCGTCTAGTGGCCTAGGACGCCGCCCTCTCAAGGCGGTAACGGCAGTTCGAATCTGCTCGGGGGTACGGTTGAGCCCCGCATCGAATTTCGGTGCGGGGCTCACTCTAATTCACAGGCGTTCGAGTGGCAGTACCTATGTGTTTCCGAGCCACCGGCTGATCTCACGCGTCACTTCGACATGTATCTCCGCAGATCGCACTGCGTCGTCAGTGAACATTCCATGATCGGCGTCATCGATCTGGGTGATCGTAGCCCCGGTTGAGCGCGCTGCGTCAGGATTCCATGCTGGGTCGTCTGTGCCGCCGATGAGCATCTGCCGGTTTGTGTTGTCAGACATCGCCTGGACCACCTGCGGCAGATGGAGCAGGGGAGTCAGCCATATGGCCTCATAGTCTCGCGCGGCGGCATAGGCGGCCCCGCAAGTGCCCAGCGACTTCCCGACGACCAAGACCCGACCCTCGAAGTCGCCGACTGCCTCCGCCAGTTGTGTCCCGACCCATTCGACGGTGGCTTCAGTGTCGAGGTCGGGCGCGTCCCATGACACCGCACGAACGTGCCAGCCGTGTTGTACGGCTGCTCGGCCCGCGAAGGTCAGCAACGGCATCGTCGCGGGATAGTTCCTCCCCGGCAGCAGCACGGTGAGACCCACTGGCTCGTCATGCCCGTTTAACCAATCAACATACTCGCTCATCAGCGAACTTCCTTGTCACAGGACCAGTCCAGACTTTCCCGACGTGGTTGAGTCGTCAGTCGGATGTTTGCGTGGAATCGGGTTCAGCGTGAGACGGAATCGGCGATGCGCTTCGTGTGCTCAGCCGTCTTGATGTTGGAGACGATGAGCTCGAGCACGAGACGGACGCCGATGACCCACAGCGCCGGAATGATCCAGCCGAAGACGATCGAGAGGATCAGCGGCAGCACGCTGAAGCTCGGTCCGTCGTTGAAGTAGCCTGAGGTCGCACCGGCGGCGATTCCCGTGGTGATTCCGGCGACGATGGTGCCGAGATAGGACAGGGCCGCGACCACGATCGCGATGATGTAGATGAAGCCCGCCCACTTCACGGCGATGAAGTTGTCAAAGCGGATGTCGAACAGCGACTTGAAGAACCCGGCCTGCTGAGGTGCCTGACCGTATGCTGGCTGACCGTAAGCCTGCTGCTGCGCCGCTCCCTGGGAGTAGGCGCCCTGCTGATAGGGATCCTGCTGATAGGCGCCGGGCTGCGCGTACTGCTGCCCCTGTGCCTGATAGGCGTTGGGATCATAGGTGCCCTGTTGGTAGGTGGGCTGAGCGGACTGAGGATCCTTCGGCTGGTCTCCCGCTGCTGAGTTCTGGCCGTCGAGGTTGTGCTCAGACGCGTTGCTGTTGGGGTCGTTCGGGTTCTGCGGTGTCGACATTGTGTCCCTCTCGAGAAAGGAACGCACCCCAAGCAGGGCACGCTCGCCTGATATCTGCCTGTAGTCGCAACCTATCAGGATGCGCGGACTCGTGGCAGGGCGACTGTCATTGTGGGAGGAATGCTGAAGCAGCAACTCGGCTTGCAGACTCGGCCAGTCGGCTCAGTGTGCCCGTTCAGTCGGCTGCCTCAGGGGCTGTCGAAGATCCGTCGGAACCTGCTGGGACGTTCTCAGCCTCAGCCGCACTCGAGCCGGAAGCTTCGCCGTCGACGCCGGTGAGGGCGATGCTCCACCCCACAGCAAGCTCGTCACCTGGGTCGACGACATCGAAGTCAACGCCTGCCTCGCCCGCGGCGAAGGCATTCGGCGGACACGTCATCGGCTCGATCGCAATCGCCCGCCGCGCCAGATCCTCGTCGAGCCCGTCACCCGTGCATGTCTGCCAGGTTCGGAAACCGGGCCCCATTCCAACGACGACCTCGCGCAGATCTGTGCCCTTCAACCGTGCCCGCGACCACCCGTCGTCACCGCGCCGAGGTTGCCCGAAAGCGTCATCGAGGACCGTTCCGCCGATCAGACGCAATGCCCGGAAGTCCTTACACACCATGCATGCGGAATCATCGGAGACGTGATCGGCAGGGACCGCCGTACCGTCATCGAAAGGACGAACGGCCGTGGGGATCAGCCGCTCATTCGTCTCATGCCAATGTGCGGCGGGAATGACGAGCTGCGCCTCATCTACAAGGCAGTCATGTTCCGGGCCGCCGGCATCTTCGGCAGATGCGCCAGCCGAGAGCCACGGATGAAAACCGAAACCGAACGGGGCGGGACCGGACCCCGTGTTGAGGGCACGTGCACGCATGCGCAGCTCCGCCTCGGTGAGTTCGAAATCGACCTGCAGGGCGAACTCGAACGGATACCCCTCCGTCGCCTCCAACGTGTATTCGAGACTGACCGTCGACTCTGTGCGCTCGACCACGGACCACTCGACATCGGCGACGAGACCGTGCAGAGCATTACCCAGCTCGGGCTCGGTGATCGGCAGCTGATGGCTGGCGCCGGCAAAATCGAAACGACCCCCATCGATCCGATTCGGCCACGGGGCGAGCACGGCACCGTCGAAGGCGTTCATCGGCACCACGACCGGACGATCGCCGACGCTGAAGCGAACCAGGCTCGCGCCGATGGGGGAGATGACAGCCGCTGACTCGTCACATGCGAGTTCGATGGTGGCGGTCATGGGTCTCCAGGGGGCTCGTGAGCGGGAGGAACGGTTGCGGATATTCTACTCTGTCCGTGCCTATCCGAGCCGCCAGATGTTAGCATTATGATCGAAAATGATAACTTTTGGGAGGTCTGATGCCAGCGTCGCATCAAAGGGCGAACCTGTCCGATGGTCGCGAGATCCTGTTCTTCCAGGACCACGATTCACCTGCACCGACGATCGCCGCCGACCCCCGGCCCAACGAATCGCGACCCGACAGCGGCATCCTGCGCTTCGACGTCCTCACCGGCGAATGGGTCGCCGTTGCCACACACCGGCAGACGCGCACCCACCTGCCGGCCGCCGCCGAATGTCCGCTGTGCCCGTCGACACCGGACCGTCCCACGGAGATCCCGGCCGCATACTTCGACGTCGCCGTCTTCGAGAATCGCTTCCCCTCACTCGGCCCCGGCCCCGGTGACGTTCCGTCGTATCAGGCGGTGGACGAGACCTTCGCCGAGGCGGCCGCCGACTCCGCCGACACCGTGAGCTCTGCGTTGTCGGGACCCGGATTCGGCCGCTGCGAAGTCGTCGTCTTCTCCTCTGAGCACACCGGCTCCTTCGCCGGGCTCGGCACCGCACGCGCCCGCACGGTCATCGACGCCTGGGCCGACCGGACCGCCGAACTCTCCGCCCTGCCTGGCATTGAGCAGGTCTTCATGTTCGAGAACCGCGGGGAGGAGATCGGGGTGACGATGAATCACCCGCACGGACAGATCTATGCTTACCCCTATGTCACCCCGCACACCGCGATCACCTCGGCACGAGCGCACGATCACCTGCGCCGGACCGGGCGATCGCTGCTCGGCGACGTGCTCGCCTTCGAGCGTGAGGCAGGGGAGCGGATGATCCTCGAAACCGATCACTTCTCCGCCTTCGTGCCCTTCGCGGCCCGCTGGCCGATCGAAGTCCACATCGTGCCGCACCGCCAGGTCGGAAGCGTCGACGAACTCGACGAGACCGAACGCGACGACCTGGCCCGCGTCTACCCGGAAGTGCTGCAGCGCATCGACGGCCTCTACCCGAGTCCTACACCGTATATCGCGGCCTGGCACCAGGCGCCGGTCAACAGCGCCGACCGTCGCGCCGAATGGCTCCACCTCGAGATCACGAGCCCGAGGAGAGCTGAGAACAAACTGAAGTTCCTCGCCGGGTCGGAGGCCGCCATGGGCGCTTTCGTCGGTGACGTCTCCGCCGAAGAGACCGCAGCCAGGCTGCGTGCGGTGACCCTGGAACCCGTCGCCGAGGTGGCCGTGACCGCGAGTGCGAGCAGCTCAGTGACCGCGAACAGCGCCGCGACCGCGACGGAAGGGGATCGACGATGAGCGCCGAGACGTCGACGACCGTGGCGGCCCCGACCCCCGATCATCTCACCGAAGAGTTCGAGGCCCTGTTCGGGTACCGTCCGCTCGGCTCCTTCCGTGCGCCCGGACGTGTCAACGTCATCGGCGAACACACGGACTACAACCTCGGGTTCGTCCTGCCCATCGCCATCGACCGGGCCGTGTACGTCGCCATCGGTCAGCGACCCGAGGGCAGCTCTGAAGGACGAGGCGAGGACGACGTCGTGGGGACGGGAACTGTAGAGCCGCCTCGGGGCGGGGAGAGC
This sequence comes from Brevibacterium sp. LAARM3_SD1, assembly GCF_057364765.1. Classification (NCBI taxonomy): domain Bacteria; kingdom Bacillati; phylum Actinomycetota; class Actinomycetes; order Micrococcales; family Brevibacteriaceae; genus Brevibacterium; species Brevibacterium sp. LAARM3_SD1. The sequence continues at coordinate 62,279 of NZ_JBNFOL010000014.1, forward strand.
ATCCGCATCGTCTCTGATCATCGCGATGAAACCGGGCAGCGCCTGTCCGGCCAGTTCACGGCCGCGGAACTCGTGCCCGGTACCCTGCCCGGCTGGCTGAGCCACGCCGCGGGCGTCGTCGATGAGATCGCCAAAACGACCGGAACGATCCTCGGCGGAGTTGATCTCTATATCGAGTCCACGGTGCCCGTCGGCGCCGGACTGTCGTCATCGCACGCTCTCGAAGTCGCGGTGCTCATCGCCCTCGACGAGGTGTTCGACCTCGGTCTCGACGACCGGGAGAAGGTGCTGCTGACTCAGCGGGCCGAGAACGACTTCGTCGGTGCGCCGACGGGGATCGTCGACCAGGCCGCGTCGATCATGACCGAGGCCGGGTATGCACTCTTCCTCGACTGCCGGGACCTCAGCGCCCGCCAGATTCCCTTCGACCTCGATGCCGAGGGACTCAGACTCCTCGTCATCGACTCGAAGGTCTCGCACTCGCACAGTGAGAGCGGGTATGGGGCGAGGCGGAAGACCTGCGAGGAATCCGCCGCGATCTTCGGCGTCGACAGCCTGCGGGAACTCGCCGATGACGTCGACCTGAGCGAGCTGACCGATGAACAGCGCAAGCGCGTGCGACACGTCATCGCCGAAAACGCGCGCGTCCGCGCCGCCGTCGAACTGCTCGAAGACAACGAACGCTCAGCCGGCGACGACCATGACGCGCGCATCCGCGCCATCGGCGACCTGTTGGTGGCCTCCCACGAATCATTGGCACACGACTATGAGGTCTCCTGCGTCGAACTGGACGTGGCAGTAGCGGCCGCGATGGGAGCCGGGGCGCTCGGGGCGCGGATGATCGGCGGCGGCTTCGGCGGCTCGGGGATCGCGCTCATCCACGCAGACCAGGTCGACATGGTCGGGGACGCCGTCACCGCAGCATTCGCCGAACACGGCTTTAGGGAACCGGACATCTTCGCCGTCAGTGCAGGCGGGGGCGCCGCCCGGTTCGACTGAGCTGATCCACCGTTGACTCTCCGAACCCCAGCGGTTCATGCTTGAACCGAAGCCGGCCGCGGTCGAGTCGGCGGTCGATGGAGACGCGATGAGGCGGGGGAGCGGTATGGACATCTGCGAGGTCAATGGAGTGAGCCTCGGCGTCGACGAGTTTGGTGAACCGGATGCGCCGCTGGTTCTCTGCCTCGGGGCACCGACGATGCTGTCCTGGCCCGACTCCCTATGCGAGCAGCTGGCAGAGCAAGGACGCCACGTTGTGCGCTGCGACCTCCGTGATGCCGGTGACTCGAGCCACGGTGACCTCGAGTCACCGGATTACACTCTGCGAGACCTCGCCGCCGATGCGGCCGCACTCGCTCGGGCCTTCGACGAGCGACCCGCCCATCTGGCCGGTATCGGCATCAGCGGAATGGTCGCGCAGGTCGCTGCTCTCGACCATCCGGATGCGTTCTCGGCGCTCACGCTCATCGGGACCCGCCCGGTCGCTCCCGGACCCGTCGACGATGACCTGCCCGATCATGATGAGGCCACGATGGGGCCGCTCTTCTCCCTGCCGCAGCCGGATTGGACGGACGTCGACGAGGCGGCCGACTTCATGGCTGAGGGCGCACGAATCCTCAGTGACGACCCTATAGCGGCCCGCGATGTCGCTGTGCGGATCTGGGAGCGGACGCAGGACTCGAACCCGGAGACGCATCTGGCTGATCAGCTCGGAATGGTGTTCTCCCGCCTCGACTGCCGACCCCGCTGGCGGGAACGTCTGCCTCAGCTGATCCTGCCGACGCTGGTCGTGCACGGGCGACTCGATCCGTTCTTCCCCGTGGGCAATGGAGAAGCGATCGTCCGGGAAATTCCAGGTGCCCGACTCCTCGTCCTCGAGAACGGATCGAGGGCCGTGCCGGTCGCGGACATCCCCGAGGTTGTCGCGGCGATGTCGCGACTCTGAGCGCGATGGCAGGACTCTGACCCGACCCCGCGCGAGCATAGGGAATCAGCCGACCCCGCGCGGACTCAGGGGATCAGTTCGTGCCGGGGGCTGCCTCGGTGCCGGTGTCCGTACTTTCGTCGGGAGTCTCGGCGATGCGGATCGGGCGCAGCTTCGCCCAGATGAGGAAGACGGCTGCGGCGATGATGAGGCCGATGCCGGTCCACAGGTTCGCATCGACCCCGCCGGTGCGTTCGGCCTCGTCGGGAGTGAAGCCGACGATTCCGGCGATCGTGAGGATGACGCCGAAGATCGCCAGCAGCGCACCGATGAAGTTGCGGACGTCGAAGGCGCCTGCGGTCCTGGTCAGTTCGTTGGATTTGCTCATGGGTCTCTGGCTCCTTTAGCCGAAGGTCACGTTGAGGATGATGACGAGCACCAGGGCGACGCCCGCGACGGGCACGGGGCGCTTCCAGAACGGCGGCTTCGGTTCGCTGAGGTCCTCGAAGTCGGACTTCGGGGTCTCCGTATAGACGAGTCCGCGCAGCTCCGCGGCGGGCTTCGGCGTGGTGAACATGGTGACGATCACGGACAGGACGATGTCGACGACGAACGCCGTGCTGGCCGCGAGGAATGCGGCACCCTGACCGGGCAGATCGAGGACGCCGGTCTCGGCGAGGATGAACACGAACACGGCCGACAGCGTGCCGCCGACGAGCCCGACCCAACCGGCGGTCGCCGACATCCGCTTCCAGAACATGCCGAGGATGAACGTGGCGAACAGCGGGGCGTTGAAGAAGCCGAACAGCGTCTGCAGGTAGTCCATGAGGTTGGAGAAGTTGCCCGCGATGAGCGCCGTGAAGATCGCGACGACGCAGGCGCCGATCGTGGCCCAGCGGCCGATCTTCAGATAGTAGTCGTCCTCGCGGTCCTTGACCACGTACTGCTGCCACAGGTCGTAGCTGAAGACGGTGTTGAAGGCGGAGATGTTCGCGGCCATGCCGGCCATGAACGCGGCGAGGAGGCCGGCGATCGCCACACCGAGGAGGCCGTTGGGCAGGACTTCGCGCATGAGCAGCAGGAGCGCATCGTTGTATGTCACGCCCGTCTGTTCGAGCGCGGTCGCCTCGTCGATGTTGGCCGAGATCTCCTTGAACTGCGTCATCTGCGGAACGAGGACCGCGGCGATCATGCCGGGGATGACGACGATGAAGGGGATGAGCATCTTCGGGAAGGCGCCGATGATCGGGGTCAGGCGCGCGGCGTTGATCGACTTCGAAGCCATGGCGCGCTGGACCTCGACGAAGTTCGTCGTCCAGTAGCCGAAAGAGAGGACGAAGCCGAGGCCGAAGACGATGCCGACGACGGAGAGGACGGGGTTGGAGAACCCGGAGAGCTGTTCGCCGGGCCAGCTGCTCAGCTGTTCGGCGCCGAGCATCCCGTCATTGCTCACCTTGTCGACCAGTCCGTCCCAGCCGCCGACGCGGTTGAGGCCGATGAGGGTCAGCGGCAGAAGGGCTGCGACGATGACGAAGAACTGCAGCACTTCGTTGTAGATCGCCGCACTCAGCCCGCCGAGGGTGATGTAGGACAGGACGATGGCGGCGGCGACGATGAGCGTGATCCACAGCGGCCAGCCGAGCAGACGGTTGACGATCGTGCCCAGCAGGAACAGGTTGACACCGGCGATGAGCAGCTGTGCGACGGCGAAGGACAGCGCGTTGACGAGGTGAGCGCCCGTGCCGAAGCGTCTGCGCATGAACTCCGGAACAGAGCGGACCTTCGAACCGTAGTAGAAGGGCATCATCACGACACCGAGGAACAGCATCGCCGGGACCGCGCCGATCCAGAAGTAGTGCATCGTCGGCATGCCGTACTGGGCGCCCGTAGCGGACATGCCCATGATCTCGACAGCGCCGAGGTTGGCCGAGACGAACGCGAGACCCGTGACCCATGCAGGGAGGCTCCGTCCGGAGAGGAGGAACTCGATGCTCGAGGAGATCCCGCGTTTGGCGAACCACCCGATGCCGAGGACGAAGATGAAGTAGATCGCTATCAGCAGATAGTCGATCCACTGTGCGTCCAAGCGGATTGCTTCCAAGGTTCCTCCATATGCGTCAGTGCATGGCTTCAAAATGCGTCAATGCATGGATGCTTGTGGTGTGTGACACCCGAGTGGACACTTTAGAGGATTGTGAGCCTGATCGCTAGTGATCGAACCTGAACAGTTTTGATCGTTTGGTCGGCAGGTCAGACGACCTCGACCTCGACGCCTGCCTCACGCAGGGCCGTGAGCTCGGATTCTTCGCTCTTCGAGTCGGTGATGAGCTGGTGGATCTGCTCGGTCGGGACGGTGAGCACCGACGAGCGGAGCCCGACCTTCGTGTGATCGACGAGTGCGGTGACGCGTCCGGCTCCGGCGGCCATCGCCCGATCCGTATCGGCGACGGGGAACGCCGGTGTCGACAGCCCGAAATCTGCGGCCAGGCCGTTGCCGGAGAGGAAGACGGTATCGGCGCGCAGTTTGAGCAGCTGAGACACCGTGCCCCCGCCGACGAAGGCCCGGATCGAATGGCGCAGCCGTCCGCCGACGACGATGACCTCATTGTCGGGGGAGGAGACCATGGCCTCGGCGACGAGCAGCGAATTCGTCACCACACGCAGACCTGAGCACGTGACGAGCTCCTTGGCCAACAGCTCGGTCGTCGTCCCGGGCCCGAGTGCGACGACATCGCCGTTGCGCACCTGCGCCGCAGCGGCGCGAGCGATCGCCGTCTTCTCGGCCAGAGCCTGCTCGAGCTTCTCCGCATAGCTCGACTCCCGCGCGCTCGAGGCAAGCACGGCACCGCCGTGGGTGCGGATGAGCCTGCCCTCCTCGGCGAGCTGGTCGAGGTCACGGCGGATGGTCACGGCCGAAGTGTCGAGCTTCTCCGACAGGGAGGTGATGGAGACGGCGCCGTCTCTCTCGATCGTGTCGACGATGATATTGCGTCTCTGGGCGGCGATCATGGGGCCATAGTACAGACAGCGGGCCCGGGAGAGAGATCTCCCGGGCCCGCGAATGGTTCAGCTGCGTTCAGCCGCGCACGAGTGCTTCGGTCAGTGCACGCGCGGCATCGATGACCGACTTTGCATGCAGGCGACCGGGCTGGCGAGTCAGGCGGTCCACCGGTCCGGAGATCGAGACGGCCGCGACCACGCGATTGCTCGGCCCGCGCACGGGAGCCGACACCGAGGCGACGCCGCGCTCACGTTCGGCGATCGACTGCGCCCATCCTCGGCGACGGACACCGGAGAGCATGGTGGCGGAGAACCGCGCGCCGCGCAGACCCGTATGCAGGCGGTCCGGCTCCTCCCAGGCAAGAAGCACCTGAGCTGCGGAACCGGCGCGCATCGACAGGGTCGCACCGATCGGCACGGAGTCGCGCAGACCAACCGGACGCTCGGCCGCGGCCACGCACAGTCGCAGATCGCCCTGGCGGCGGAAGAGCTGAGCGGACTCACCCGTCTGATCGCGCAGCTGTCCCAGAACGGGACCGGCTGCGGCCAGCAGGCGATCCTCGCCGGCGGCCGAGGACAGCTCGGCCAGACGCGGTCCGAGGACGAACCGTCCCTGCAGATCACGACCGACGATGCGGTGGAATTCGAGGGCAACAGCCAGGCGGTGGGCAGTGGGGCGTGCCAGTCCGGTCAGCGTCACCAATTCGGCGAGAGAGGCGGGTCCGGCCTCAAGTGCGGAGAGAACCATTGCGGCCTTGTCGATGACTCCGACGCCGCTACCATTGCTTGTCATAGGCACCATTGTGCGCGTCTCAGTGGGCGAGATGCAAGTTCGCATTGCGATACGGGCGAGTAGATTTCGAGTACGCACTCACTCCAGTGCGCACTCAGCAGTTCATCGACGCGGTCGTACCTCGGCCCGTCAGGTCTACATCGGGTGCAGAGATCCCTGCACCGGCGGGAGGAACCATGCCACGCACATTGGCCGAGAAGGTCTGGGCCGATCACGTCGTCTCACGAGGTGTTGACGGTGCGCCGGACCTTATCTACATCGACCTGCACCTCGTCCACGAGGTGACCAGCCCGCAGGCCTTCGACGGACTCCGACTCGCCGGGCGCCCCGTGCGTCGCCCCGACCTCACCATCGCCACCGAGGACCACAACACCCCGACCTGGGACATCGACAAGCCGATCGCCGAACCCACTTCGGCCACGCAGATCAACACCCTGCGCAAGAACGCCGAGGAATTCGGCATCCGCCTGCACAGCCTCGGCGACGCCGACCAGGGCATCGTCCACGTCGTGGGACCGCAGCTGGGCCTGACCCAGCCGGGCACCACCGTCGTCTGCGGCGACTCGCACACCTCCACCCACGGTGCCTTCGGAGCGCTCGCCTTCGGCATCGGCACCTCCGAGGTCGAACACGTGCTCGCCACGCAGACACTGAGCCTCAAGCCCTTCAAGACGATGTCGATCACCGTCGACGGCGACCTGCCCGAGGGCTCGAGCGCCAAGGACATCATCCTCGCCATCATCGCGAAGATCGGCACCGGCGGGGGACAGGGCTACGTCCTCGAATACCGCGGTTCGGCCATCCGCCAGCTGTCGATGGAAGCCCGGATGACGATCTGCAACATGTCGATCGAAGCCGGCGCCCGCGCCGGAATGGTCGCCCCCGATGAGACGACCTTCGAATACGTCAAGGGCCGCCCGCACGCCCCCGAGGGCGCTGACTGGGACGCCGCCGTCGAGTACTGGAAGACCCTCTACACCGACGAAGGCGCGGAATTCGACGCCGAGGTCGTGCTCAAGGCCGAAGACATCGAACCCTTCGTCACCTGGGGCACGAACCCCGGCCAGGGCCTGCCGCTGTCGGCAAGCGTACCCAGCCCCGACGACTTCACCGACGAGAACGACAAAGCCGCCGCGGCCAACGCGCTGGCCTATATGGGCCTGACCCCGGGCACGCCGCTGCGCGAGATCGAAGTCGACACCGTCTTCCTCGGCTCCTGCACGAACTCCCGGATCGAAGACCTTCGGGCCGCCGCCGAGGTGGTCCGTGGACGGAAGAAGGCCGACAACGTCCGCTTCATGGTCGTCCCCGGCTCCGCGAAGGTCCGCCTCCAGGCCGAAGAAGAGGGCCTCGACGTCATCTTCAAGGACTTCGGCGGCGAATGGCGCTTCGCCGGCTGCTCGATGTGCTTAGGGATGAATCCGGACCAGCTGGCAGAAGGCGAACGCTGCGCCTCGACCTCGAACCGCAACTTCGAAGGCCGCCAGGGCAAGGGCGGACGCACCCACCTCGTGTCCCCGCTCGTGGCTGCAGCCACCGCGGTGCGCGGCACCCTGTCCTCACCGGGCGACGTCGCCGACCTGCCGCGGGATGCCGAACCCGTGGAATGGGCCGACAACCGCCTGTCCCTGAACCTGACACCCGTCTCGGCGAACGACTGAAGAAGGAGGACGAGCCATGGAAGCTTTCACCACCCACACCGGCACCGGCGTTCCTCTGCGCCGATCCAACATCGACACCGACCAGATCATCCCCGCGAAGTTCCTCAAGCGCGTCACCCGCACCGGCTTCGAGGACGCCCTGTTCTACCGCTGGCGGTCGAACGACGACTTCGTCCTCAACGACCCCGACTTCGCGAACGGCTCCGTCCTCGTCGCCGGCCCCGACTTCGGCACCGGATCCTCCCGCGAACACGCCGTCTGGGCGCTCAAGGACTACGGCTTCCGCGTCGTCCTGTCCTCGCGCTTCGGCGATATCTTCCGCGGCAACTCGGGCAAGGAGGGCCTGCTGGCCGCCCAGCTGGAACAGGCCGACATCGAACTCATCTGGAAGATCCTCGAGAACCACCCCGGCACCTCGATCACCGTGGATCTCAATGAGAAGACCGTGACGTGCGACACCGTCACCGTATCCTTCCAGATCGACGACTACACGCGCTGGCGCCTCCTCGAAGGCCACGACGACATCAGCCTCACCCTGGCCAAGGAAGACGAGATCGTCGCCTACGAATCCTCCCGCTTCGCCTTCAAACCCACGACCCTGCCCGCTAAGGTCTGACCCTCACCGCGGCAACCCAGCGCCACGATCCGACCTCCCCCGAGGCGGCCCACCGAAACGCTCGAACGCGACCTCGGGGCCACCTCGGCGAATGGGTGGGAGACCGTCGGCTGGGTTAGTCTAGGACGGTGCCCGCGGCAATCAGCGGGCACCGTCTCCGGGTGGAATCCTGCCCGGATCCGATCATCGGAATCAGGGAGGAACATGCTCGAAGTACGTGGGGGAAATCCGCTGGACGGCACCGTCCGAGTCCGCGGCGCCAAGAATCTGGTGCCCAAGGCGATGGTGGCCTCTCTGCTCGGTGAGACCCCGTCCGTGCTGCGCGGCGTGCCCCAGATCCGCGACGTCGAGATCGTCACCGGACTCCTCGAACTCCACGGAGTGCGTGTCACCTCCGGTCCCGACGGTGACCTGACCGACGGTGAACTCCACCTCGATCCGGCCGATGTGGCTTCGGGGTCCATCGTCGACATCGATGCCCATGCCGGTTCCTCCCGTATCCCGATCCTCTTCTGCGGCCCGCTGCTGCACAGCCTCGGTCAGGCATTCATCCCCGACCTCGGCGGCTGCCATATCGGCGACCGCCCCATCAACTTCCACCTCGATGTGCTCCGCAAGTTCGGAGCCGAGGTCGATAAGACCCCCGGCGGCATCATGCTCAAGGCCCACAGCCGCCTGCAGGGCACCAAGGTCGAACTGCCCTATCCCTCCGTCGGAGCCACCGAACAGGTGCTGCTGACCGCGGTGCGCGCCGAAGGCGTCACCGAGTTGCGGGGCGCGGCCATCGAGCCCGAGATCATGGATCTCATCGCTCTGCTGCAGAAGATGGGCGCGATCATCACCGTCGACACCGACCGTGTGGTGCGCATCGAAGGTGTCGACACCCTCCGCGGGTTCATCCACCGCGCCCTGCCCGACCGCAATGAGACCGCGTCCTGGGCCTCGGCGGCTCTGGCCACCGGCGGAGACATCTTCGTCGAAGGCGCCAGCCAGCCTGAGCTCATCACCTTCCTCAACGTCTTCCGCAAGATCGGCGGCGAATTCGATGTGCAGGAGTCCGGCATCCGCTTCCGCCACCCTGGCGGCAAACTCCGGTCCTTTGCCCTCGAGACCGACGTGCATCCAGGCTTCATGACCGACTGGCAGCAGCCGCTGGTCGTCGCGATGACTCAGGCCGAAGGGCTGTCGATCATCCACGAGACCGTGTATGAGAACCGGTTCGGCTTCACCGACGCCCTGCGCGATATGGGTGCGCAGATCCAGCTCTACCGCGAATGCCTCGGCGGCACTCCCTGCCGCTTCGGCCGGCGGAACTACCAGCACTCGGCCGTCATCTCCGGACCCACCGACCTCAAGGGCACCCGCATCGACGTTCCCGATCTGCGCGGCGGCTTCAGCCACCTCATCGCCGCCTTGGCCGCTCAGGGCACGAGCGAGGTCCACGGCATCGAACTCATCAACCGCGGCTACGAGAACTTCCTCGACAAGCTCACCGGTCTCGGTGCCGAGGTCTCTGCATGAGCCGGGTGACCGAACCGGAGGCGAACGACCACGATCTCGTCTCCTTCGACCCCGCAGCGGTTCGTTCCCAGAACCGCGCAGGCACCGTCGCGGCCACGGCGGCTTTCGGACTCATGCGCACGGCCACGAAGATGAGCATACGGGGCGTCGAGAACCTGCCGCCGGCCGGCACGGGTATGATCGTCGCCGCCTACCACGCCAACCACCTCGACCCGATCCTCGTCGGTCTGGCGCTCAAGCGCAACGGCCGGATGCCGCACTTCCTCGCGAAGTCGACGCTGTTCACCGGGGTGCTCGGCAAGATCCTCAAGATCATCGGGCAGATCCCCGTGCTGCGAGCCTCCGCCTCGGCCGGAGACTCCCTCGAATACGCGAAGGACGCCCTGGCGAACGGCCAGACAGTCGTCATCTACCCCGAGGGCACGCTGACGAAGGACCCCGACTTCTGGCCCCAGCACTTCAAGACCGGCACCGCCCGGCTCGCGCTGGAGACCGGAGCCCCGATCATCCCCGTCGCCCACTGGGGACTGAACACGATCTATCCCCGCGGGCAGAAGAAGGTGCGCTTCCGCCCCTTCAGCCACGACTGCGTCGTGGCCTTCGGTCCCGCCGTCGACTATTCGGACCTGTGGGATCACCGGGATGAGAAGAAGACTATGGGAGACCTCTCCCAGCGTGTGAAGAACACCGTGGCGGCGATGGTGGCCGAACTGTCCGAACGCGAACTGCCGCAGCGTTTCACGAGCAAGGAGTCAGGCGAATGAGCGTCGACAAGATCACCGTCCTCGGAGCCGGATCGTGGGGAACCACCTATGCCGCTGTCATCGCCGATGCCGGATTCCCCGTCACCCTGTGGGCCCGCCGCCCCGAGGTCGCCGACGAGATCAACTCCACCCACACCAATGAGCGCTACCTGGGTGAGCGCACCCTGCCCGAGAGGCTGAGCTCCACCGACGACGACATCGCCGCCGTCACCGATGCCGATGTCATCGTCCTCGCCGTCCCCGCCCAGACCCTGCGCGAGAACCTCACCCGGTGGAAGCCGCACCTGAAGCGCGGAGTGAAGCTCGTGAGCCTGATGAAGGGCATCGAGGTCGACACCGGCAAACGCATGTCCGAGGTCATCGCCGAGGTCGCCGAGGTCGACGAATCCCAGATCGCCGTCGTCTCCGGCCCGAACCTCGCCCGCGAGATCGCCGACCGGCAGCCCACCGCCACCGTCGTCGCGTCCTCCGACATCACCACCGCCGAGGTGGTCGCGGAGATCAGCGCGAACGCCTACTTCCGCCCGTATACGAACACCGACGTCGTCGGCGTCGAGATCGGCGGTGCGATCAAGAACATCATCGCCCTGTCCGTGGGCATCGCCGACGGACAGAAGCTCGGCGACAACTCGAAGGCCTCGATCATCACCCGCGGGCTCGCCGAAACATCTCGTCTGGCCGCGGCGATGGGCGCCGAAGCACACACTCTGTCCGGGCTCGCCGGACTCGGCGACCTCGTGGCGACCTGCGCCTCACCCCTGTCGCGCAATCGCACCTTCGGGCGCCACCTCGGTGAGGGGATGAGCCTCGAGGACGTCATCGCCCACACCTCCCAGACTGCCGAAGGCGTGAAGTCCGCTCCCGCCGTCCTGGCCCTGGGCCGCCGCAACGGCGTCGACCTGCCCATCACCGAGGCGGTCTGCGCGGTGCTGGGCGGAAAACTGCAGGTTGACGAACTCGCCGGATTGCTGTTGTCTCGGAAACGTAAGCACGAAGGACCACCGGCCTGAGCCGAACGACTCAGGCCACCCGCTGGAAAATTAGGAGCACACATGAGCGCCAACTCACCGTTCTTCAACCTTCCCGAACTTCCGACCTTCACGCTGACCAGCACCGACATCGAAGACGGTGGGGTGCTCACCGGCCCCCAGCTCTCCGGTGCCATGGGCGTGCCCGGCGGTGAGGACGTCTCCCCACAGCTGTCCTGGTCCGGATTCCCCGAGGAGACCAAGGCCTTCGCCGTGACCTGCTACGACCCCGACGCACCGACGGGTTCGGGCTTCTGGCACTGGGTCGTCACCGACCTCGGCGCCTCCGTGACGAGCCTGGAGACCAACGCCGGTGACCCGGCCGCCGACCTCCTGCCCGGCGGATCCGTGACTCTGCGCAACGATGCCGGCGAACCCCGCTTCGTCGGAGCCGCCCCACCGGAGGGCCATGGACCGCACCGCTACTTCTTCATCGTCACCGCCCTGGCCGAACCGCTGGGCATCGACGAATCCGCATCACCGGCCTTCGCCGGCTTCAACATGTTCTTCAAGGGCATCGGACGGGCGTGGCTGGAATGCACGTTCGAGGCCAAGTGAGCTAAAGTCTTTCAGTCCGCGCACACCTGAACCGGTGTGCGCACCCCGCGTCCGACCCCAGTTCGCGGGAGTACCACTTCAGCAAGGAAACTCATGGCAGACAACGATCACCGGCCCCTTGTCGCATTCCTCTTCGGAGGCCGTTCGAGCGAGCACTCCGTCAGCTGCGTCACGGCGGCCGGAGTGATCGGTGCCATCGACACCACTGCCTTCGACGTCCTGCCGATCGGCATCACGAAGACCGGCGTATGGCGGGTCGTCGACGACTGGGCGAGCATGCGCTTCGATCCGCAGGCCATGCCCGAAGTCACCGACAACGGCACCGAGGTGATCCCACCGGTCTCCGCCGACGGGGCACCGCTGCTGCACCGCGACGCCGAGGGCAACTACACCGAACTGGGTTCGGTCGACGTGTTCTTCCCGCTCCTGCACGGACGCTTCGGTGAGGACGGAACCCTGCAGGGACTGTTCGAACTCAGCAGCACCGCCTTCGTCGGCTCCGGAGTGTTCTCGTCGGCCGCGAGCATGGACAAGCACTACACGAAGTCACTCATGGCCCAGGCCGGAATCCCCACCTGCCCGTGGGAGCTCGTGACCGAGACGATGTGGGCCGCGGACCGCGCGGAGGCGGAGAGGCGAGTGGCCGCGCTCGGCCTGCCCGTGTTCGTCAAACCTGCCCGTGCCGGATCGTCCATGGGAGTCAGCCGCGTCGCCGAGGCGGCCGACCTCGAAGCCGGCCTGCTCGGCGCCTTCGAGCACGACTCCAAGGTCATCGTCGAACCCGAGGTCAGCGGTCGTGAGGTCGAATGCGCCGTGCTCGGCTCCGTCGTTGACACGGATCTGCGCGTGTCCAAGCCGGGGGAGATCCGGGTGAGCGGAGACCACTCCTTCTACGATTTCGACGCCAAGTACCTGGACCTCGCCGCCGCGGAGGTCACCTGTCCTGCCGACCTCGACGAGACGGTGACAGCCCGGGTTCAGGAGTTGGCCGCCTCGGTGTTCCGTCTCTTCGACTGCACCGGGCTCGCCCGCGTCGACACCTTCGTCACGGATTCTGGGGACGTCGTCGTCAACGAACTCAACACCCTGCCCGGGTTCACCCCCACCTCGGCGTACCCATTCATGTGGGCGCAGTCGGGACTCGAGTACTCCGAACTCATCGGCGAACTCATCTCGATCGCCCTGATCGATCACGCCCGCGCGAAGTGAGCTGGGGCGTCGCGGGCAGGCTCTAGCCGGCGATGTCCTCGGCGCCGACGCACTCGTTCTCCGGTGGGAGCTTCGACAGAGCCGGTGAGATTGCGGCGAGCACGTCGTTGCCGGACTCAGCCTTGCGGTTGACCAGCACTTCGACGGCCGGTGTGCGTCCGTAGCTGGTGAATTTCCACGTCGAATCGTCGTCTTCTGCCGGCTTCGAGATCCAATCCACCCCGGACACGCTCACGCACTGATCCGTCGTCGGGCCGGGAGGAGTGACTCCGCAGCGCAGCACCGCGACGTTGGGATCTCCCCAGGCCTTCGTGCCCTGCGACGAGGTGGTGCGCGCCTTCTGGCCCGAGATCTCATCGGGCAGGGTGAGCATGATGTCGGCACACTTCGGATCCGCCGCGTCCTTGGCCGGTTCGACGATGACGGTGCGCGAACATCCGGTCACCGCGAGACCCGTGACCACCGCGGCCAGGGCGACGATGGTGAGAGAACGACGACGGTGCGCGGGACGCGGAGAACGGCGCGTCGAAGCAGGGCGAGATCTCATAGGACTACCGTATCTCCCGATAACCTGGAGCCATGACCCGACTGTCCGAACTTGGCGAGTCACACATCGTCTCCCGCGTGCTCACCCGCAACCCCGAGCCCGCGCACGTGATCGTCGGACCCGGAGACGATGCGGCGGTGACCGCACCGGAGGGCCGACTCGTCTCGACCGCGGACATGCTTGTGGAGAACGAGGACTTCACCCGCGACTGGTTGGACTGGGAGCTGCTCGGGCGCAAGGCCGCGGCCCAGAATCTTGCCGATGTCTGCGCCATGGGCGCGGTCCCGCACGGACTGCTCGTGTCCCTGGCCATACCGGATGACACGGATATCGCCGACCTCGAAGCGCTGTACTCCGGGCTCTTCGACGAAGCCGAGCGGGCAGGTGCCGCGCTGGAATGCACGGTGCCGATCATCGGGGGCGATCTGTCGTCATCCAAACTCATCGTCATCGCCATCACCGCACTCGGAACGGTGCCGGAGGGTTCCGCGATTCTGCGCTCCGGCGCCCAGCCCGGGGATTCGCTCTATCTGGCCGGGACGGTCGGACGGGCAGCCGCCGGACTCGACCTGCTCTTCGCCGGATTGCGACGCGAGACCGCCGGCCCGGAACTGCGTCCCCTCATCGAGACTCAATTGGCCCCACGGCCGGACTACGGTGCACTGCGTGTGATCGGGGCGTCTGCGATGATCGACGTCTCCGACGGACTCAGCCTCGACCTCGCCCGGGTGGCGACCGCCTCGGGGGTGGGCATCGAGCTCGATAGGGCTCTGCTGGCCGACCTCATCGACCCGCTGCTGCCGGCGGCCGAATTCGTGCTCGATGCGCGGGCAGCGAATGGGACGGCTGCGACAGCGGAGGATCTGGCCCTGTCCTGGGTCCTGGACGGGGGAGAGGACCACGGTTTCGCCGCGTCTGCGCCGTCGCGTCAGTCCCCTGGAGTAGGCTGGCGGAGAATCGGACGGGTCCGCACCGGACACGATGTCAGCCTCGACGGCACACCCGTGCCGGCGAGCGGTTTCAGCCATTTCGGGAAGTGACATGAGCAACGCCATCAGCCTCAACGGTCGTCTGGCCGCACGCTGGGCCCGCCGCGCCGTCGACCGGCTGCGCAAGGAGCGCACCGAGATCGACGAGCTCAACGTCTTCCCCGTCCCCGACGGCGACACCGGCACGAACATGTACCACACCCTGCGTGCCGCCTACCTCGCCGTCGAAGAGCTCACCGGACCGGTCACCCTCCCGCACGTCATCGCGGCACTCGCCGCCGGAGCCGGACGCGCGCCCGCGGCAACTCCGGACTCATCCTCGCCGTCGCCCTGCAGGGAGTCGCCGATGCCCTGGCCGGAGTCACCGTCGCCACCGCCGACGCGATGGCCACCGCCCTGGAGACCGCGTCCGACCGTGCCCGGGCCGCCGTCGCCCGTCCCGTCGACGGCACCATGCTCACCGTCCTCGACGCCATGGCCACCGAAGCCCGTGAGCGCGCCGACGACGGAGCAGACCTGCTCGAGGTCATCGCGGCCGTGCGGGAACGCTCCCGATCCGCCCTGCGTGAGACCACCGGACAGCTCACGGTGCTGCGCGAGGCCGAGGTCGTCGACGCCGGATCGACGGGAATCGTCGAACTCTTCGACCTCCTCTACGCCACCGTCACCGGCCGCACACCGCAGGATTCGATGCTCGCCGAGGTGGCCCGCGCACCGAAGATCATCCACGAAGCCACCGCCGACGAACTCGAGATCGTCGCCGTCCTCGCCACCGAACCCACCGACTCGCTCGGCGACGAACTCGACCGCCTCGGCGGGACCTCCATCGTCATCAACGCGGCCAAGGTCCACGTCCACGTCGCCGACGAAGCGACCGCCGCGACCGTCATCGACCGCCTCGGCGAGTTTGGGATCGCCCGGCTCGATATGGAAGACCTGCGCATGCACGAGGAGGAGGGCGAGACGAAGCTCATCGCCCTGGTCAAGGGCACGGGACTGCTCATGCACAGCGCGCTCAACGGTGCCACGGCGCTGACCCCGGAGGTGGGGGACCTGTTCGAGACGATGTCCGAACTCATCGCCGCCGAGGACCGGGCGGTCATCGTCATCCCCAGCTCCACCTCGGCGCTGAAGTCCCTGACCGGGCTGGGCGCGCATGTCGTGCGCTCCCGCAACGTCGCCACCCTGCTCTCGGCCCTGGCCGTCTACGATCCCTTCGCACCGGCGGGGGAGATCTTTGCGGACATGACCGAAGCGGCCGCGGGCACCAGGGTGGGCACGATCTACTCGGCCGATCAGCTCGCCTCCGACCCGCCGACAGGGATGCTGCCCGTCGTCCACGAGGACGGGGAAGGCCGTGCGGCTGCTGGTGCAGGTTCGGGGCAGGGCACGGGCTCTGGTCTGGGCACGGCTGTGGCGGCTCATCCGGCGCAGTTCTACCGCGTATTCATCGAGGGCAGAGCGAAGACTCAGAGCACGGAGCTGCGGACCTTGGTCGAGAAGCTCGCCGATCGGCTGCTCGGGGCCGGGGGAGAGCTGCTCACCGTCGTCCACGGACCCGACTGCGCACCGGAGGTGCTCGACCATCTGCGGGACTGGATCCAGAAGTCGCATGGGACCGTCCACTTCCAGGACATCGATGCCAGAGACCCCGGGGTGCTCGTGATCATGGGGGTCGAATGACGACCCGGCTCGAAGACAACTTCCGCAAGGCCGACCGCACTCACCTCTCCAAACGCGGGGTGTATACGGTCACCGACCTGTTGCGTTTCTTCCCCCGGCGCTACCTCGTGCCCGGGGAGCGCACGGAACTCGGCGAACTGCCTCTGGGAGAGACCGCCATCATCCAGGCCGAAGTCATCCGGGTGGAGACGCGGCGGATGAAGCAGCGGAAAGGCACCATCACCGAGGTCATCGTCCACGACGGGAAGCAGTCGATGAAGATCGCGTTCTTCAACCAGTACTGGTTGGAGAAGTCGCTGAAGCCGGGGCTGACCGTCGTCTTCGGCGGCAAGGTCGAATCGTTCCGCGGGCAGCTGACCCTGGCGTCGCCGGTGTGGCTCAACCGCACCGAGGATGACCACGAATGGACTCCCGAGGACCTCAATTCCCCGTTCCCCATCTACCCCGCCGTCAAAGGCATCGCTCAGTCCCGGCTGTGGAGTTCGATCAAGACCCTGCTCACCGTCGCCGGAGACGAAGAGTTCGACGACCCGCTGCCGAAAGGGCTGCGGGAGGCCCACGAACTGCCGGATCTGCGCACCGCGCTCGAGGATATGCACCGGCCGCGGAAGATCGAGGATGTCGAACGGGCCCGGTTGCGGTGGAAGTGGGAGGAAGCGCTCGCCCTGCAGACCGAATTCGCCTCCCGCAAGGCGACCCTGGCCGCGGAGAAGGCGACACCGCTGCTCACCCAAGGGGCGAAGAGCCGCCGCTTCGATGACGACCTGCCCTTCACTCTCACCGCCTCCCAGGTCCGGGTCGGCGAGGAGATCGCCGAGGACATGGCCGCCGATCGGCCGATGCACCGGCTCCTGCACGGTGACGTCGGCTCCGGTAAGACCCTCGTGGCACTGCGGGCCATGCTCACCGCGGTCGACTCCGGCGCCCAGGCCGCCATGCTCGCCCCCACCGAGGTGCTCGCCGCTCAGCATTTCCATTCCATCCAGAGCCTGCTGAACGAACAGATGGCGCTGTCGCCGCTGCTCTCCGACGACGATCAGGTGACGGTGGCTCTGATGACCGGGTCGATGCCTGCGAAGGACCGTCGTGAACTCGCCCTCGACCTCGTCACCGGGAACATCGACATCGTCGTCGGCACACATGCGCTGCTGTCGGCGTCGACGATGTTCGCCGACCTCGGTCTCATCGTCGTCGACGAGCAGCACCGCTTCGGTGTCGAACAGCGTGAGGCGATGCGCGCCAAGGGCGGAGAGACGACCCCGCATACCCTCGTGATGTCGGCGACTCCGATTCCGCGCACGGTGGCGATGACGGTCTTCGCCGACCTCGATATCTCGACGCTCGATGAGATGCCGGCGGGCCCGAAGGACATCGCCACGCATGTGGTGCCGATCGTCGACCAACCGAACTGGTATGCCCGGGTGCGGGAGCTCATGCGGCAGACCGTCGAGGACGGGAGGGGAGTCTTCGTCGTCTTCCCGCGGATCGAACCGATGGACATCGAAGATCCGGAATCCGGGGAGGTGCTCGGTCAGAAGCAGGGGATCGAAGACATCACGCGGAAGCTGCAGGAGACCCCGGAGCTGACCGGCAAGAAGTTCGGCCTGTTGCACGGGCGGATGTCCGCCGCGGAGAAGGATCGGGTGCTCGCGGACTTCGTCAGGGGCGATATCGAGATCCTCGTCTCGACGACGGTCATCGAGGTCGGCGTCGACGTCGCACGGGCGACGATGATGGTCATCATCGAAGCCGAGAACTTCGGTGTCGCACAGCTGCACCAGCTGCGCGGACGCGTCGGACGTGACGGCAGCTCGGCCCGGTGCTTCCTGCTCACCGAGATGAGCGAGACGGACGCGAGCTATGGACGGCTGCAGGCGGTGGCCGAGACGCTCGACGGTTTCACTCTGGCCGAATATGACCTCGATGCCCGCGGCGAAGGCGATGTGCTCAGCGGGTCCCAGTGGGGCGGATCCTCACTGCGGCACCTGTCGATCCTCCGCGACTCCGAGATCGTGGCCGAAGCGAAGACGATCGCCGAGCAGATCGTGGCCATCGACCCGACTCTTGAAGCGGTGCCTGCACTCAAGGCCTTCATCAGGCGCGTCCTGCCCGAGGACGACGCCCACTTCATCGAGGCAGGCTGAGGAGGCAGACATGAGAATCATCGCCGGAGCACACAAAGGGGCCAGACTGACCTCCCCGTCGGGGGCGAACACCCGGCCGACGTCCGACCGGGTCAAGGAGTCACTGTTCTCCATGCTCGACGGCTACGGAGTGCTGCAGGCCGCGAACGTCCTCGACCTCTTCGCCGGTTCTGGCGGTCTCGGCTTCGAAGCGATGTCCCGGGGCGCGGCGCAAGTCGATTTCGTCGATTCCTCTCTGGCCTCGCTGCGGGCGCTGGAGTCCAACGCGGACAAGCTCGGCCTCGACCATTCCGCGACGGTCCACGCCGGGGATGTGCTCCACTTCCTGTCCGGACTGCCCGGACCCAGTCACCCGGAGTCACGGGTCTTCGACCTCGTGTTCATGGACCCGCCCTACCCGTTGGGTGAGGACGCGGTCACGCAGATCCTCAGTCGTCTGAGCACGCACTTGGACATGGAGTCCATCGTCGTCGTCGAACGCGCCGCACGCTCGCCGGAGCCGACGATGCCGGAGGGCCTCGAAGTCTTCCGGGCGAAGACCTTCGGCGAGACTGCGATCCACTTCGTCCAGCTCGTCGGGGAGTCCGACGCTGTGGCAGCCGCGGAGGACTAGAGCACGCTGGAGAGGAACGAGCGGGTGCGCTCGTGCTGCGGGTTGTTGAAGATCTGGTCCGGCGGACCCTCTTCGAGCACCTGACCGCCGTCGAACATCATCACCCGGTGAGAGACATCGCGGGCGAACTGCATCTCATGCGTGACCAGAAGCATCGTGATGTCCGTAGTCTCGGCGATATCGCGCAGCACTCCGAGCACGTCTCCGACAAGCTCGGGGTCGAGGGCCGAGGTGACCTCGTCGAGGAGGAGGATCTCCGGGCTCATCGCCAGCGCACGGGCGATCGCCACGCGCTGCTGCTGACCGCCGGAGAGGCGGGTCGGATGAGCATCGGCCTTGTCAGCCAGGCCCACGCGTTCGAGCAGCTCCTTGGCTTCCTTGCTCGCTTCGGCCTTGGACTTGCCGAGCACATGGACGGGCGCTTCGATGATGTTCTCGAGCACAGTCATGTTCGGGAACAGGTTGAACTGCTGGAAGACCATGCCGATGCGCGTGGTCATCTCACGCGTGCGCTTCTTCGGCAGCTCGACGCGCTTGCCGTCGCGCTCCTCGAAGGTCAGCGGTTTCCCGTCGACATAGATGTATCCGCCGGTGAGCTCCTCGAGGGTCATCACCAGGCGCAGGATCGTCGTCTTGCCCGAACCGCTGGGCCCGATGAGGGTGACGCGTTCGCCGGGAGCCACCGTGAAGTTGAGGTTCTTGAGCACGGTGGTCGGCCCGAAGCTCTTCTCCACGTCTTTGAACTCGATCGCCGGGGTCGCCGAGGCGGATGGTGCAGTGGGGGTGTTCTCAGTAGGTGGCAAGGCGTCGATCCAATCTCTGAATGAGCAGTGAGGTCGGGTAGCTGGCGATGAGGAAGATGATTCCCGCCAGAGTGAAGGCTTCCGTGTAGGCGAAGGTCGACCCGCCGAATTCCTTCGCCGCGGTGACGAGCTCGACGACGGAGATCGCGAACAGGAATGGGGTGTCCTTGAACATCGCGACTGCGTAATTGCCCAGCGACGGAATGGTCGCCCGCAGAGCCTGCGGCAGCACGATCGCGGTGAAGGTGCGCACCGGCGGCAGCGACAGCGCAGTGGCGGCCTCGAACTGGCCCGGCGGCACCGAGTCGATTCCGGCTCGGTAGCTTTCGGACATGTACGTCGAATAGTGGATGCCGATGACGATGAAGCCGATGACGAGGGCAGGCACATTGACCAGACCCGGAATGTCGGCGAATGCGTAGTAGACGAACAGCAGCTGGACGACCAGCGGGGTGTTGCGGATGAACGCCACGATGAGGCGGACGAGCCAGTTGATCCAGCGCGGCAGGCCGCGGATGGCCACGGCCAGGATGAGGCCGAGGATCGCGGCGATGACGGTGCCGACGACGGTGGCGATGAGAGTGTTGACGAACCCGCGGAGCAGGATCGGCAGCGCCTCGGCGGCGAATTCCCAATTCCACATCAGAGGTCACCTGCCTTCGTGCGTGCCGCATCGGCCCGGGCCGTGCGCCTGGCCTCGCGACGATCGGTGCGCGAGTTCGGGCGCCTGCGGCCCAGAGCGGCAGTGGCCCTGCGTTCGAGGAAGTTCATGAACTCCTGGAGCAGCCACGCCAGTGCGAAGTAGATGAGGAGGCTGATCGAATAGGCGAACATCGTGTCGCCGGTCGCCTGGCGCAGCTGTTCGGTCTTGTCGGTGAGGTCGGAGAGCGTGATGAAGGAGACGACCGCCGTGCCCTTGAGCAGCTGGATGAGCAGCGTCGCCAAGGACGGAATCATCAGTGCCCACGCCTGCGGGAAGATCACGCGGATCATGCGGCGGGTGGGGGAGAGGCTCAGCGCGATCGCAGCCTCCCACTGGCCGGGCGCCACTGTCTTGATCGACGAGCGGACCACCTCGGCGGAATAGGCTCCGTAGTTCAGGGCCAGGGCAGCGACACCGCAGGCCATGGGGTCGAAATCGACGCCGAGGAGCGGGAGAACGTAGAACAGCCAGAAGAGCTGCACGAGCAGCGAGGTGCCGCGGAAGAACTCGACGACGATGCGAGCCGGAACGCGCAACCAGGCGCTCGGTGAAGTCATCGTCAGACCGAGGATGAGTGCGATGATGACGGCGCCGATGCTGCCGGCGACCGTGAGGATGATGGTTGTCTGAACTCCCTCCCACACCTGTGGGAGGAAGTTCAGCAACGTCGTGACATTGTCATTCATGGTGCTTGGGAAGAACCGACTCAGGAATCAGCGGTGGGAAGTTCGCCCTTGCACAGCTGATCGGTCGTGATCGAACCGTCGGGGCGCTCTTCCTTCGTGAATCCGTAGTCGCCGACGACGTCGAGGTAGGCCTTCTCGTCGGAGACGATCTTCTCCAGGCCCTTGTTCCATTCGTCGCGCAGTTCCTCGTCATCGCTGCGGAAGACCGTGGCACCGGCACCGACCTGCGGCACTCCGTCGATCTCCTGGACGAATGAATCGCTGACCTCGACACCGGAGTCCTCGCTGTTCTTCGCCATCCAGTTGAGCGAGATGGCGGTGAGCGCGAAGACATCGGCGCGACCGGTGGTCACGGCGTCCATGCCGTCCTGCGGGGTGCCGACCTGCTGGGTCTTGATGCCGAGGTCCTTGGCGTAGTCGGATTCGATGGCGCCGGTCATGGTGGCAAGCTTGACGCCCTTCTCCTTGACGTCGTCGAGATTCTTCATCCCGTCGAGCTTGCCTTCCTTGGTCATCAAGGCAGTGGTGTACATGAACTCGGGGTCACCGAAGGACGCCTGTTCGCAGCGGTCGGGCAGGATCGACATGCCGGCCGAGATCGCATCGAAGCGATCGGCATTGAGGCCGGGGATGAGAGAGCCGAACTCGGTGTTGACGCCTTCGACGTCCTCGACGCCGAGCTCCTTGAACACGGCTTTCGCCAGAGCGACCGACGCTCCTTGGAGTTCGCCGCCCTCTTCGAAGCTGTACGGGGCTTCACCGGCGAAGCCGACAGAGATCTTTCCTTCGTCGATGGCCTTCTGCAGAGCGGACTCGTCGGAGTCGCTTCCGCCGCAGGCACCCAGTGTGACCGTCAGCGCGAGAATCGAGGTCGCGGCGGCCAGTCCCTTGATGGATTTCATAGCTGTCCCTTTCGTCGAACATCGGCACACCATGGTGACGTGCGTCTCTGAAACAGTATTCAATACTCATGTTGTCCGAATGTCACACTGTCTGACAACGTTATATGATCGTGACCGTGACGAATCCTCCGACTTCCGAGCTCCCGGTGCTGCGCAAAGTGGTCCGCGCTTCGACGATCGACCTCATCGTCGACCAGATCCGCAACGCCATCTACTCCGGTTCGCTCGAGCCCGGTCAGTCGATCAACGAGGTGCGCACGGCCGAGCTGCTCGAGGTGTCGCGACCGTCTTTGAGGGAGGCTCTGCAGCGTCTCATCAGCGAAGGCGTGATGACGCATGCTCCCGGACGGGGCGTGCATGTGAGGAGGATGCGCACCGCAGACATCGACGACGTCTACGCCGTTCGCGAGGCGATCGAATCGCAGGCGGTCAAGCTCATCGTCCGGCAGGGGCGGTCCATGTCACGGATTCGCCAGGCTCTGCGGGAGCTCGAACACGCCATCGAGGAGAACGTTGCGCGCACGATCGGCGATGCCGACCTCAACTTCCACCACGCGATCGTCGCGTGCTCCGGATCGGCGCGGCTGATCGACCTCATGAAGGTCTCGATGGTCCACACCCGGCTGCTGTCGCTGTCCGATCAGCGCGGCTACGAGGTGCGGTGCGACCTCATCGACAGCCACCGCAAACTCGCCGAGGCCGTCGCCGCCGGTGACGAACCCCGTTCGCTGGCGATCGTCGCCCGGATCATGGCCGAGGCGGCCTCGCGTCTGCACGGACCCGAAGACGGTTTCGAAGCTCAGGTGGTCAAAGGCCACGACGACGAGACACCCGCCGACGATCAGTGGCTGCAGCTGCGTGAGCGTCCGAACGATACGATGAGGGCATGAAGGTCGTCTGCCCCGGTTCCTATGACCCGATCACCATGGGTCATCTCGATATCATCGCCCGCAGCTCTCGGATGTTCGAAGAGGTCGTCGTGGCGGTCGTCCACAATCCCTCGAAGTCCGGTCGCTTCGACCCGGAGGTCCGCGCGGACCTCATCCGCCGTTCCCTGGCCGACGACGAGCGCACACAGGGTGCGCAGAACATCAGCATCGACCTCGTCTCCGGTGGGCTCCTCGTCGATTACTGCACCAGAATCGGCGCACCTGCCGTCGTCAAGGGCCTGCGGTCGGGCACCGACTTCGCCTACGAACTGCCGATGGCCCTGATGAACAAGCACCTGACCGAACTCGAGACGATCTTCGTCCCCGGCGATCCGAAATTCGAGCACGTCTCCTCCTCGCTCATCAAGGAAGTCCACGGAGGCGGCGGAGACATCGAAGGCCTCGTCCCCACCTCGGTGCTGGCGGCCCTGCAAGGCGATGCCGCCGTCGACGACGGCGCTCGCTGAGGGATGGGCCCGGCAACTCCAGCGAACCGGGCCTGGTTCCCAGGCCTCGTCATCCACACCGTCCTCGCGCATGCCACTTACAACGGCGTCCGCGTTCTCATCTCCTACCGCACCCTCGAGCTCGGCGGAACGGGAGTCGTCCTCGGCCTGATGACGGCCGTGTACTCCCTCGTCCCTCTGCTCACCGCTCTCTTCGTCGGCCGCCTCGTCGATCGGGGCTACGCCACCGCGGTGCTGTGGACGGGAACGGTCCTGTCGGTGCTGCCCGTCGCGCTCGCGGCCTTGGCGCCCAACCTCGGCGTGCTCCTCATCGCCACGATGAGCCTCGGCGTCGGGCAGCTGCTGACCACGGTCGCCTCCCAAGCGCTCATCCCGCAGAGCTTCCCGGCGGCGCAGATGACCTCGAAGTTCGGCCACCTCACCCTCGGCGTCTCGGTCGGCCAGACCGTCGGACTGCCCCTGGCGGGAATGGTCGCCGATGCCACCTCCGGCGATACGGCAATCACGAACGCGCTGTGGTTCATGACCGCGGTCTCCGCGCTCACTCTCATCGCTGCCGTCATCGTCATGCTCCGCGGCAGGACTCCGCACGTCTCCCGCGCCGACGCGGCCGAAGGCGCACAGTCGCCGTGGGCGCTGCTGTCGCTGCGGGGGATGAAACCGGCGATCTTCGCGTCCATGGCCACGCTCGCCGCCGTCGACCTGATGACCGCCTACCTGCCGCTCATCGGTCAGCAGAACGGACTGTCGGTGACCACGGTGACGTGGCTGCTCGCACTGCGCACCCTTGCCTCGGTGATCTCACGGCTCTTCATCGGAAGCCTCACGGCCAGGTGGCGGGACCTGTCTCTGTTGTGGACCGCCTCGGCGATGGCCGGCATCAGCGTCGTCCTCATCCCCGTGTTCAGCCAGCCGTGGATGCTCGGTGTGCTGCTCACGGTCGCGGGGTTCTGCTTCGGGCTCACCCAGCCGCTGACCATGTCCTGGGTGTCCGCGCTGGCCGATGCGAAGAATCGGGCTGCGGTGCTCTCGATCCGCTTGGCGGGCAACCGACTCAGCCAGGTCGCCATCCCATCGGCCGCCTCGGCGCTCACGGTGGTCGCCGGCTCCGGGATCGTGTTCACGATGTCCGGGGCGCTGCTCATCATCGCCGGGGGAGTGACCTGGCGCAATCATCACGAACGATGGTGACGAGGAACGGTGTTGGTGACGAGGAACACTGGCGGTGCGGTTCCGGATCGATTGGTAATGGCCGCCCAAGATGATTAGAATGGTGAGTCGCGTGTGAACGCAGGAGCGACATCCTCAAACGCACCAGGAGGACAGGGCATGAAGAACAGATCTGAATTCGTCTATGATCTCAGATCCATGGGATTGCTCGGTCAGCCGGGTGAGTGGGAACGGGTGAACACCACCTTGTCGGCTCCAGCGGATCTCAAGATCGAAGTGATCGGGGTTGCGGAAGGTTCACCACTGACGCTCGAGCTGATGTTCGAGAGTGTGTCGGAGGGGATCTACGTGTCGGGGACAGTCTCGGCGACGGCCCGCGGCGAAGACGCGAGGACGCTCGAACCCATCGAGCTGCCTATAGATGTGGACATCCAGGAGATGTACGTCTATGAGCAGGCCGAAGGGGACGAGGACTCCTACGTCATCGACCGGGATCAGCTCGACCTCGAGCCCGCGATCAGAGACGCCGTCGTGATGGCTCTGCCGTTCAATCCCTCACGGGATGAGAGCGAGGAGTTCAGCTACACCCTGGGGGAGGACCTCGAGGTGGACGAGGACGAATCCGAATCGCCGTTCGCATCATTGAAGAATCTGTTGGAAGAGAAGAAAGAGAGCTAGACGTGGCTGTTCCGAAGCGTAAATTGTCGCGCAGCAACACCCGCCACCGTCGTTCGCAGTGGAAGGCCAAGGCTCCGAACCTGGTCAAGACTGTGGAGAACGGTCGCGTTGTGTACTCGCGCCCCCACCAGGCCAAGGTCGTCGAAGACGCAGCCGGCACCCCGCTGTACCTCGAGTACAAGGGCCGCAAGGTCGCTGACGTCTGAGACTGTGGACACTGACACCACAGCAGCACTGAAGAAGAGTCTCGGGATCGATATTGATCCCGAGACTTTTCGTCTCGCGCTCACTCATCGCTCATTCGCCTTCGAAGCCGGTGGCATCCCCACCAACGAGCGCCTCGAATTCCTCGGCGACTCCGTCCTGGGCCTTGTGGCCACCGAGTCGCTGTTCTACGACAACCCGGATCTGCCCGAAGGCCAGTTGGCCAAGATGCGTTCGGCGGTCGTCAACACGCGGGCGCTGGCATCGATCGCCCGCCGGCACGGAATCGGCGAACACATCCTGCTGGGCAAGGGTGAGGAGCTGACCGGAGGCCGGAACAAGGACTCGATCCTCGCCGACACCGTCGAGGCCCTCATCGGCGCGACCTTCGTCTCCCGCGGACGCGAAGAGGCCTTCGCCTTCGTCCACCGCCTCATCGACGGAATGCTCGACGACGCGGTCAACCTCGGCGCGGGGATGGACTTCAAGACCACACTGCAGGAGGCCGCAGCCGACCTCGACCTGGGCACCGTGAGCTACGAGATCACCTCGTCCGGGCCCGACCATGCCATGGTCTTCACCGCCACCGCGATGCTCGGTGCGAACAACTGGGGCGCCGGCGACGGATCCTCGAAGAAGGCCGCCGAAGCCGCGGCCGCCGAGGTGGCTGTCAAAGCCATCCGCACCATCTACCCGGACTACCGGCGCTGAGTTCGCCTCTGCCGGTGGGTCCATTGCTGAGGTCGTCTTCGCCGACAGGTTCTTCGCTGGGGTCTTCCTTGCTGACTGATGGGGCGATGTTCTGATGCCTGAGCTTCCCGAGGTCGAAAGCGTTCGTCGCGGCGTCGACGAATGGACGGCCGGAACCACGATCACCGGCGCCGAGGTGGCCGATCCCCGAATTCTGGGCACGACGTCCCAGCGGCGCATCGACCCGTCCGCGGTCTCCGGGTTCGTTTCGGCCGTGACCGGGGCGCGCATCCTACGGGCCGAACGGCGCGGGAAGTTCATGTGGCTGAGCCTGGGGGAAGGGAATGAGTCCTCTTCCGGTCAGTCGCTGCCGCGGCCCGAGCTCGGCATCCTCGTGCATCTGGGCATGAGCGGCCAGCTGCGCATCCACTCGCCCGGCGAGGAGATCCATCGGCACACTCGGGCGATTCTCCACCTCGACAGCGAACGCGAATTGCGCTTCGTCGACCAACGGATCTTCGGCCATATCGGCGTCCAACCTCTTGTTCACGGCTACGGTCGGCTCGTCCCCGCCTCGGCGGTGCATATCGCTGCCGATCCGCTCGAGCCCGCGTTCGATCCGGAACGGGTCGTGGCGGACCTGGCGAAGAAGCGCACGGCGATCAAGGCCGCGTTGCTCGATCAGACGCTCGTCAGCGGGATCGGGAACATCTACGCCGATGAGGCACTGTTCCGGGCGGGAGTCCACCCTCTGGCGGTGCCGGCGCGGACACGGAAGAGCCGCCTCGTCGAGGTTCTCGAATCCGCGACGAAGGTGATGAGCGATGCCCTGGCCGTGGGCGGCACGAGCTTCGACGCTCTCTACGTCAACGTCAACGGCGAATCCGGTTACTTCGACCGGGCTCTGCTCGTCTACGGGCGCGGGGGACAGGAATGCGTGCGCTGCGGGACGGAGATCGTCAAGATCACCGTCGGCGGGCGGGGCACTCACCTCTGCCCGAACTGTCAGAAGCCGCCGCGGTACCGGTAACGCACCGCGGATCAGTAACCGTACCGCTGCTAGTATTTCCTCCCCTTCGCGGCGCTTTCTACCGTCAGTGCGCCATCACTCATCGCCGGCAGCTATGTGCACCGCTGCATCGGGGCGAAATGACGCTGGTGGTGAAGGAGGCCTGCTATCAGCGCATGGGGAATTGGTCTTGACCTGACATTCTTGCCAAATAGGCTTTGTGGCCGTCGATGAGGGCCTGTTGCGCCTCGGTGTGGTCGGGCGGCGCGAGTATGTTCGCGGGGTTCGTCGGAGACAGCCACAGCGAGTCGATTTCGACGATCCGACCGTCTCTGAGACGCGCGGCCGCCGCCAGCCGATAACGAGAACCAGGGGCAGGGATGAGGATGCGATCGAGATCCCTCCACGCAATCCGACGGGGTCTGCCGGTGAAGCCGCACCAGATGAACTCCTCGGGCGTGATCTCCAGCCGGGCGCGGGCACCCATGTGGAAATTCACCCACGCGCCGATGAGAAGGATGACCGGGCCGAAGAGGAAGATGAGAAGTATGGGATCGGCGAAGATCGCCAAGAGGATCACCGTGATGAACGCGAGTATCGCCATGACGACCAGCATCCAACCGATGAACTTCGAGATGTTCCCCTCGAGTCTGATCACTCTGTGCATCTGTCGACTTCCATTTCCTCAGAACTACCTGACGGCGGCCCAGCAACCTCGCGCGAGGTTGCTGGGCCGCCG